>DSEO01000119.1 GCA_011056635.1 Bacteroides sp. | reverse complement strand
TCGGAGATCGCGTAGGAGAAAAGTTCCCCTTCACGAGCCACCGCATCGATCTCGATCTCTTTGGCCTGTTCAATAAATTCTGAAACCACCACGGGGTACTGTTTGGATACGTTGGCTGCAAGCGACAGGAAACCGGTCAGTTCTTCCGGGTTTGATACCACATTCATCGCTGCGCCTGAGAGCACGTAAGAGGGCCTGACCAGTACCGGGTAACCCACTTCTCCGACAAACGCGAGGATCTCTTCCATGCTGCTGAGTTCCTTCCATCTCGGCTGATCAATCCCCAGCCGGTCCAGCAACATGGAAAATTTATGCCGGTTTTCCGCATTATCGATCGATTCCGGGGAAGTGCCCAGCACGTGGACGCCCTGGTGATACAATCGCATGGCCAGGTTGTTGGGGATCTGTCCGCCCACGGAAACGATCACTCCCCTGGGCTGCTCCAGTTCATAGATATCCATGACCCGCTCATATGAAAGTTCGTCAAAATATAGCCGGTCGCATACATCGTAATCGGTGGAGACTGTTTCCGGGTTATAGTTGATCATAATGGAACGGTAACCTTCTTCGTTCAAAGTTTTCAATGCATTCACACTGCACCAGTCGAATTCCACGCTGGAACCGATCCGGTAGGCCCCCGAACCGAGTACGATCACGGACTGCTGATCATGCTTAAAATCCACATCATGTTCCTGACCACTGTAGGTCAGGTACAGGTAATTGGTCTTCGCAGGATATTCGGCTGCAAGGGTATCGATCTGCTTCACACAGGGGAGGATCTGCCGGCTGATGCGGTGCCGGCGCAAGGTGATCATATTCTCCGATACATCCCCACGCATTACCAGCCGGGCAAGCTGGAAATCACTGAATCCCGATTTCTTGGCCCTGACAAGCAATGCGTCATCCAGCTGTTCAAGCGAGGCGACCTGCTCCAGCCGGGTTTTCAGATCATGAATATTTTTGAGCTTCACCAGGAACCATTTATCAATCTTTGTGAGCGCATTGATCCTGTCAATGGAATAACCTTCATTCAAAGCTTTTTCAATGACCAGGATCCGCATATCCGTGGGTTCCGATAATTCCCGGTCGATGTTGTCGATCTCCACGTGTTGGTTTCCCACAAATCCGTGCAAGCCCTGTCCGACCATGCGGATCCCTTTCTGGATTGCTTCTTCGAAGGTGCGGCCGATGGCCATCACCTCTCCCACGGATTTCATGCTGGAATCGATCAGTTTGGAAACTCCCTGGAATTTATTGAGATCCCACCTGGGGATTTTGCAAACGATATAATCCAGGGCCGGTTCAAAGAATGCAGAGGTGGTTTTTGTGATGGAATTGCGCAGCTGGTGGAGACCGAATCCCAATGCCAGTTTGGCCGCTACAAAAGCCAGTGGATAACCGGTGGCTTTGCTGGCCAGGGCCGAGGACCGTGAAAGTCTGGCGTTCACTTCAATGACCCTGTAATCTTCTGAATTTGGGTCCAGGGCATACTGCACATTGCATTCTCCGATCACCCCGATGTGTCGGATGATATCGATGGATAATCTGCGCAACGTATGGTACTCATTGTTGGTCAGTGTCTGGGAAGGTGCCACCACGATACTCTCGCCTGTATGGATACCCAGGGGATCGAAATTTTCCATATTGCATACCGTGATGCAATTGTCAAATTGGTCCCTGACCACTTCGTATTCCACTTCCTTCCAACCCTTCAGCGACTCCTCCACCAGGATCTGGGGGGAATAGGAAAAGGCTTTTTTTGCCAGTTTTTCCAGTTCCCCGCTGTTGTCACAGAAACCGCTGCCCTGTCCCCCCAGGGTATAGGCTGCCCTGATGATGATCGGATACCCCAGTTCATCTGCGGCCCTGCGGGCATCTGCCACAGAAGTGACCGCAATGCTTCTGGGGGTTTTCACCTGGATCTCCCTGAGTTTCTTCACGAAAAGCTCCCTGTCTTCCGTATCCATGATGGCACGGACCGGGGTTCCCAGTACCTTCAGATTGTGTTTTTCCAGCACCCCTGACCTGAACAGCTCTACCCCGCAGTTCAGTGCGGTCTGTCCGCCAAAAGCCAGCAGGATCCCGTCAGGTTTCTCTTTCTCGATGACCCGCTCCACAAAATAAGGTGTTACGGGAAGGTAGTAGATCCGGTCGGCCACGCCTTCGGAAGTCTGCACCGTGGCAATGTTCGGGTTGATCAGTACGGTTTGAATTCCCTCTTCCCGGAGAGCCTTGAGGGCCTGGGATCCCGAGTAGTCAAATTCTCCGGCTTCGCCGATCTTAAGCGCTCCCGATCCGAGAATGATCACTTTTTTTATGCGGTCCTTCATCATCCTTCCAGTGGAGATAAAAGTAGAAAAAAATGCGGACAGATTTGCACGGAAGCAAATAAAATGTATAAATTTGCAAAAGAAACGTATAAATATGCATTTAATTTCGGATGGGAAATCATGAAGCAGCGATATGAAAGACTGATGGAAATCCGGAGGCTGATCGGACAAAGCCAAATTTCAAGTCAGGATGAACTGATGAGGCTTCTGGAGAAACAGGGCTTTGAGCTTACCCAGGCCACCCTGTCCAGGGACCTGAAATACCTGAAGGTGGCAAAAATGCCAGACGACCGGACAGGTTATGTATATGTGCTTCCCGGCAAAGAACAGGAATCACGGCGGGCGGATCTGGCGACCACAGCAGATTATGGATTCGTATCCATTGACTTTGCACAGGGATTGGGCATTGTGAAGACCCTGCCCGGACATGCGGGCAGCCTGGCCTATACCATTGATCAATTGAATGCATATGAGGTTGCAGGGACTGTGGCCGGGGATGATACCATCCTGATCATTCCAAGGGACGGTGTGACGCGTCACGACCTGGTCAGCCTGCTGCAACTGAAAGTACCCGGTCTGATCTTTCAGCCGGTCCATTAAAAAAATTTATGCCATGTATGCGAAAACAGAAAAAAATATACGGATCAGCATTGCCTCCAAGGAGCACCTGATCCATGTGCCGGTCATCAAACAGGCTTTGATCGATGCATCCCGCCAGAAAAACACCGGGATTGCAGTAAGAAGCAGCAGTTATCTCATCGGGAAGATCATGGAAGGGAAAGCCGTGATTGCCTGTAACGAGGATGGAGCGTGGGCCGGATTTTGCTATATCGAATCCTGGGGGCACAACAGGTTCGTGGCCAACAGCGGACTGGTAATTGATCCCGCTTTCCGGGGAATGGGACTGGCCGGGGCGATTAAGCAAAGAGCCCTGGAATTGTCAGTGGAACTGTTTCCCGGCGCAAAACTCTTCGGGCTCACCACAAGCCTGGCGGTGATGAAAATAAACAGCAGGCTGGGATATCAGCCGGTAACATTTTCAGAACTCACCGATGATGAGGCGTTCTGGAAAGGATGTGAAACCTGCCCTTATTACGATATCCTGGTGAGAACAGGGCGTACCCATTGTTTGTGTACGGCCATGATACTGGATCCGGAAGAACAATCCGGAGTGAACGGTAAAAAACAACATTCCGGGGCCAGTGTGAAAATGAACCAGACCTGAGCATCACAATCACTATGAAAAAGAAAAAGGTACTATTGGCTCTCAGCGGGGGACTGGACACATCGTTCTGTGCGGTGTACCTGGCAAGGGAAAAGGGGATGGAAGTTCATTCGGCCATTGTGAATACGGGTGGTTTCAGTGAAGATGAGCTGGAACAGGTCAGCATCCATGCGGCTAAACTGGGGATCGTGACCCATACAGTGCTGGATGTAACGGCGGATTATTACCTGAAATGCATCCGGTACATGATTTTCGGGAATGTGCTGAGAAACCGCAGCTATCCGCTTTCGGTAAGTTCGGAGCGCACGTTCCAGGCCATTGCACTGGTCAATCATGCAAGGAAGCATGGATTCGGCTGCATCGCTCATGGCTCCACCGCTGCCGGGAATGACCAGGTGCGGTTTGACCTGGTGATCCAGGTACTCGCTCCTGACATGGAGATCCTCACCCCCATCCGGGCGCTGCAGATATCCAGGGAGGATGAGACCGGGTACCTGAGGGAGCATGGGATCGAAATGAATCCGGAAACAGTAAAATACTCAATCAACCAGGGGATCTGGGGAACCAGCGTGGGAGGGAAAGAAACCCTGAATTCCGGTGATGAGTTGCCGGAAGAGGCCTATCCCACGGAAGTGACCGGGACCGGATCGGAGCTGATCACCCTTGAATTCGACCGGGGAGAACCGGTGGCACTCAATGGAAGGAGGGCGGAGCCTGTGGAGGTGATCAGGGACCTGGGAAAGATGGCTGCACCCTGGGGTGTGGGACGGGACGTGCATGTGGGGGATACCATCATCGGGATCAAAGGGCGTGTTGGCTTTGAAGCTGCCGCTGCAAGGATCATCATCGATTCCCACCTGGCGCTGGAAAAACATGTACTGACCCGCTGGCAGCTTTACTGGAAGGAGCAGGTGGGAAGCTGGTACGGGATGTTCGTACACGAGGCAATGTACCTGGAGCCTGTGATGAGGGACCTGGAACAATTCCTGAAATCCACCCAGAAAAATGTCTCGGGAATTGTTACGGTTCGGCTCCGGCCCTATCATTTTACAGTGACAGGCGTGGAATCCCGGTTCGACCTGATGAAACCGGAGTTTGCTTCCTACGGGGAGATGAACCTTGCATGGTCGTCCGCCGAAGTGGATGGTTTTACAAAGATCCTGGGGAACCAGCAGCGGATCTGGTTCGCTGTCAATGGTTTCGGGGAATAGTTTTTGATCGGAAATACAACGTATATGAATATAGGGATCATAGGTGCGGGGAATATCGGTGGGGCCATCGCGAAGGGACTTGTTGCCTTCGGGAAGGTAAAACCTTCGCAGGTTTACCTCTCCAGAAAGCGGAACGGGTTGCTCTCAGAATTTGAAAGGCTTGGTTACCAGGTAACTGAAAACGAAAAGCTGGGATCACTCTGTGACGTGATCATCCTTTCGGTGCTTCCGCATCAGGCGGAGGAGATCCTGAAACAGGAAGGCCCCCGTTGGAAGCAGGGAGATAAGACATTGATCAGCTTGGTTGCGGCCGTGACCATCGATGAGCTGAAGGCGTGGTGCGGACATGACCTTCCCGTGGTGCGGATCATGCCAAACATCGCTGCAGAATACGGAGCCTCCATGACCTGTATTGCCGGTCACGATGAACCGGCCGTCACCCTCGCTCAGGCACTGTTCGAGCCGCTTGGCCAGACCATGGTCATCCGGGAACAGCTTATGCCGGCCGCTACGGTACTGGCCGCATGCGGGATCGCCTTTTTTCTCCGGTTCATCCGGGCCGTGTCGCAGGGAGGGATACAGATCGGGTTCCATGCCGGGGAAGCGGGTCTCATCGCCGCGCAGACAGCACGGGGTGCTGCAGAACTGCTGATGAAGACCAGACACCATCCGGAAACAGAGATAGACCGGGTAACCACACCCATGGGATGTACCATTGCAGGATTGAATGAAATGGAACATTTCGGGTTGAGTTCGGCCATGATCAAGGGAATTATCAAATCTTACTCGGGGATCAGCGATCTGAAATGAAGCAGCCAGCCACATATGTTGAACTTCTCACCGGGATGCTGGCCATTCCGGCACACAGCGGGGAAGAGCATGAGCGGGCGGGATTTTTGCAGCGTTACCTGGTGCAGAGCGGACTCGACGTTAAAAGAATCCATAACAACCTGCTGGTGGGGCTACCGCAAAGGCCTCCTTCCCGCCGTAGAAAAGCAGACCTGCGACCGAGGATCCTGATGAACTCCCACATGGATACGGTGGCTCCTGTGAAAGGTTGGAAAGGGGACCCCTACCGGCCCAGGTTTGAATCCGGCCGGATTACAGGACTGGGAAGCAATGATGCGGGCGCTTCCGTGGTCACCATGATCGCCACCTATCAGGATCTCTCTCTCAGGCTGAAGGATCAGATGGAACTGCTGCTGCTGATCAGCGCCGAGGAAGAAGTTTCAGGAGCCAACGGGATCACTGCCGTACTGCCTTTGCTGGAGGACATTGACGGTGCGATCGTGGGAGAACCCACAGGCATGCAGCCTGCTGTGGCGGAAAGGGGTTTGATGGTTTTGGATGGGATCGTCAGGGGAAAGGCAGGTCATGCCGCCCGCGATGAGGGCGAAAATGCAATTTACGGAGCCATGGAGGATATCCGTGCCATTGCAGGATTGCATTTTGACAAGCGGTCCAAATGGCTTCCCGATCCGGGAGCCCAGGTGACCATGATCTCCGCGGGGACCAACCACAATGTGGTGCCGGATCTGTGCCGGTATGTGGTGGATGTGAGGAGCAATGACCGGTATCCCAACAGGGCAATGCTGGAGATGATCCGGTCGGTATGCAGGGCGGAACTGACACCCCGGTCTACCCGGCTGAACCCCTCCGCCATGGATCCGGATCATTTTCTCATGGAAGCTGTGAGGAAATCCGGGCTCCGGCCCTATGGCTCATCCACCCTTTCCGACATGGCGCTCATTCCCTGTCCTTGCATAAAAATGGGACCGGGTGATCCGGCCAGGTCACATACGGCAGGGGAGTACATCCTGCTCAGTGAACTCGAGGCGGGAATAAGAGGATATACTGCCTTGCTGGAGATCCTGGCAGAGATGTTCCACAACGCGGAAAAAACCGGGCGTGCACACGGGTGACATGCGTGTTTATTAAATGAAGTACTGTATGAAACTCTGGGATAAGCATATTTCCACCGAACAACGGATCCTTTCCTTCACTACCGGGAAAGATCCCGAATATGACCTTCAGCTGGCCCCTTATGATGTGATGGGTTCCATGGCCCATGCCATCATGCTGACAGAAACCGGCATGATCAGCAGGGAAGAAGGAAGGATCCTGGTGGAAGCACTGGCCGGGATCTATGACACTGCAGAAAAGGGAGAGCTGGTCCTGGAACCGGGGATCGAAGACATCCATACCCAGGTGGAAATGTTGCTGACCCGGGCCCTGGGCGATCCGGGCAAGAAGATCCACACCGGCCGGTCACGGAACGACCAGGTGATGGTGGATATCAAATTGTACCTTCGGGATGAGATCAGGGAACTGGTGCAGCGGATATATTCGCTGGGAAGCGTGCTGTTGAAGCAGGCTGATACTTACCGGGAAGTGCTGATGCCGGGATATACCCACATGCAGGTGGCCATGCCCTCTTCCTTCGGGCTATGGTTCGGGGCCTACGCGGAAGCACTTTCGGATGACCTGCGTTTCATGCAGGGGATCCATGGCGTGATCAACCAGAATCCGCTCGGATCAGCAGCAGGCTTTGGATCTTCGTTCCCGCTGGACAGGGAAATGACCACCCGGCTGCTGCAATTTGAAAACCTGCACATCAGCTCGGTGAATGCCCAGTTGAACAGGGGAAAAACGGAATGGTATGCGGCATCCGGGATCAGTGCGGTGGCTGCCACGCTGGCCCGCCTGGCCATGGATACGGTGCTGTTCACAGGACAGAATTTCCATTTTGTTTCCCTGCCGGACGCGCTCACCACGGGGTCCAGCATCATGCCACATAAAAAGAATCCGGATGTTCTCGAACTGGTGCGGGCCAGGTGCAACCGGCTCGGCCACCTGCCATCCGGGATCACTGCGGTGACCACCAACCTTATTTCGGGATACCACAGGGATTTCCAGATCCTGAAGGAGATCCTGCACCCGGCCATCGGGGAATTGAAAGATTGCCTGGAGATGATGGAGTTTGTGATGGGAAAGATCTCGGTGAACGAAAACATCCTGGACGGGAAATCCTACCGGGATATTTATTCTGTGGAAGAGGTCAACCGGAAAGTCAGGGAAGGAATGTCATTCAGGGATGCATACAAAGAAGTGGCTTCAGAAATTGACAAAGGCCGCTACAGGCCAAGCCGGGAGCACTCCTATACACACACCGGAAGTATAGGGAATCCCGGCATTTCAAGGATCCGGACAAAGCTGAAACAGGCTTTTGAGTCATTTCACTTTGCCGACACTTCAGAAATCGTTCATGCATTGAAGAATTATTACAGCGACAAATGACACACAGAATATATCTCAAATACAAAAAGAAGATCGTGATCAAGGTATGCACGAGTTTGCTGACATATGAAAACGGAATGATCAACCTCCAGCGGATGGAAAAGCTCGTCAGGGTGATGGCAGACCTTCACAACAGCGGGAAGGAACTGATCCTGGTCTCCTCCGGGGCGGTGGGTATGGGAATGGGAATGCTGGGACTGGAGGAGCGGCCCCGTGATTTGGTGAAAAAGCAGGCGCTGGCGGCCATCGGACAGGTGGGACTGATCCGGCTCTACCAGAAATTCTTTGACGAGTACCACAAGACAGTGGCCCAGGTATTGCTGACCAGGGACGGGATCGAAAATCCGGTTCGCAGGAAGAATGCCAGGAACACGCTGCTTCAGTTGATCGAAATGGGGATCATCCCCGTGGTGAATGAAAATGATACGGTGAGTACGGACGAGATTGAATTCGGGGACAATGATACCCTGTCGGCCGCGGTGGCCACGCTGGTCCATTCGGAATTGCTGATGATCCTCACCGACACCGATGGGGTATTCACATCGGATCCTCATATTCACCGGACGGCCCGGAAAGTGCCCAAGGTGATGAACGCCAGCGATGATCTGAAAAATGTGGATATGAATGGTTCTTCGAAAATGGGTTCCGGGGGAATGGCATCCAAGGTGGCCGCGGCTGAATTGTGCCGTGAACATAACGTGGACGTGATCATTGCTGACGGAACCGATCCGGGCACCATCCTGGATGTACTGGATGGGAAAGATTTGGGCACCTTTTTCGTCAGCGAGGCTACGCAGGTTAGTCAAAAGTCAAAAGTCCGGAGTTGAAAGCCGCACGATAAAAAAATACATATGCCATATGGAAGCGCTCATTGAGATCGGAAGGAAAGCAAAAAAGGCATCGGAGGAACTGGCCGTTCTTCACACGGAAATGAAGAACAGGATCTTGTTACGGGTGGCTGAATTGCTTGAAAATTTTGTTGCTGAGATTCTTCAGGCCAACGAACTGGATTTGAAACAGGGGAAAGAGATGGGACTGCAGGGCGCCATGATGGATAGGCTGACCCTGACAGAAGAACGTATTGCGGGGATCGCGGAGGGACTGAGGCAGGTCGTGCAGCTGGAGGATCCCATCGGGGATATTGAAATGATGAAGAAAAGGCCGAACGGATCGCTCATCGGGAAAAAAAGGGTTCCCCTGGGGGTGGTGGGGGTGATCTATGAATCCAGGCCCAATGTGACTGCCGATGTGGCGGGACTCTGCATCAAGACGGGAAATGTGTGTGTGCTCAGGGG
>DSEO01000118.1 GCA_011056635.1 Bacteroides sp. | reverse complement strand
TTTAAAGAAACAGGTGCTGGAGGCCAACCTGGCGCTGGTCACCCACCAGCTGGTCCTGTTCACATGGGGAAATGTGAGCATGCGTGATCCGGATTCGGGCCACATTGTGATCAAACCTTCCGGGGTGCCCTATGCAAAGATGCGGACCGACCAGATGGTGGTGCTTGATGCAGACGGGAACAAGATCGAGGGGGACCTGCGGCCCTCTTCGGATGCTCCCACCCATGTGATCCTGTACCGGCACTTTGAGAAAATCGGAGGGGTGGTCCACACCCATTCCCAGTGGGCCACTTCATGGGCCCAGGCAGGCAGGAATCTGCCGGCGTACGGGACGACCCATGCGGACTATTTTTACGGCAAGATCCCCTGCACCAGGCAGCTGAGGAAGGATGAAGTGGAGGGGGATTACGAGGCGGCCACGGGACGGGTGATCGTGGAAACCTTCAAAGACAAGGATTATGAGGGTATGCCCGGGGTGCTGGTGCACGGTCACGCTCCCTTTACCTGGGGAAAGGACGGGGAGGAGGCGGTCTATCACGCAGTAGTGCTCGAGGAGATCGCCAAAATGGCCTTCCGGACGGAGATGCTGGGCAACCGCCGCTCCATCGACCAGTACCTGCTGGATAAACACTATCTCAGAAAGCACGGGAAGGACGCCTACTACGGCCAGGACAACTGACTAACGACTAACGACTAACGACTTTATGACTTATACAATAGGAGTGGATTACGGGACAGACTCAGTGAGAGCGCTGATCGTCAATACAGAGAACGGAGAAGAGGTGGGCACCCATGTGTTCCACTATCCCAGATGGAAACAGGGAAAATATTGTGACCCTGCCCGAAACCAGTTCCGGCAGCATCCGCTGGACTACCTGGAGGGACTCGAGGTTTCCATCCGGGAGGCACTGAAGCAGTGTCCGTCCGATGTGGCGGAAAATGTGGTGGGAATATCCGTGGATACCACCGGGTCCACCCCGGTTGCCGTAAACCGGAAAGGAATCCCTCTGTCACTGACCGAAGCTTTCGGGGAAAACCCCAACGCCATGTTCATCCTCTGGAAAGACCATACCGCCGTCCGGGAAGCCGGTGAGATCAACGAACTGGCGCACACCTGGGGGGGAGAGGATTTCACAAAATATGAAGGAGGCATCTACAGCTCCGAATGGTTCTGGGCCAAGATCCTGCATGTGCTGCGGGAAGACCCGGAAGTCCGGGATGCAGCTTATTCATGGGTGGAGCATTGTGACTGGATCCCTGCCATCCTGGTGGGAGATACCGATCCCGGGAGACTCATCAGGAGCAGGTGTGCGGCCGGCCATAAGGCCATGTGGCATGAAAGTTTCGGGGGATTGCCCGACGAGGAATTCCTGGTGAGGCTGGATCCGTTGCTGGGTGGATTGAGAGGGCGGCTCTACAGGGATACTTTTACCTGTGATGTGAAAGTGGGGGAACTGTGCAGCGAGTGGGCGGACAAACTGGGTCTGCCGGGTAAGGTCAGTGTGGGCGCAGGCGCATTCGATGCCCACCTGGGAGCCGTGGGCGGGGAGATCGAACCCTATTATCTCAGCAAGGTCATGGGTACCTCCACCTGTGATATGATGATCGTTCCTCCCGATGAACTGGGCAACAAACTGGTCCGGGGTATCGCCGGCCAGGTGGACGGCTCCATTGTGCCCGGCATGGTTGGACTGGAGGCCGGACAATCGGCTTTCGGTGATATTTACGCCTGGTTCAGCAGGGTGCTCTTGTGGCCGCTGGAGCAGGTGACCGGTTCCCTGGAGGGGGTGGACCGGGCCACCCGGGAGAGGATCCTGAACGAAACTGAATCCAGGCTGATCCCCGAACTCAGCCGGGCGGCCGCAGAACTCAGTCCCGATGACACCTCCGTCCTGGCCCTTGACTGGATGAACGGTCGCAGGACACCCGATGCCAACCAGAACCTGAAGGGGGCCGTTATGGGACTGACCCTGGGCTCGGATGCTCCCCGGATCTTCAGGGCGCTGGTGGAGGCCACCGCGTATGGGGCCAAAATGATCGTGGACCGGTTCGTGGAGGAAGGCGTGCGCATCGACGGGGTGATTGCCCTGGGCGGTGTGGCCAGGAAATCGCCCTTCGTGATGCAGGTGGTGGCGGATGTTTTGAACAAGCCCATCAAAGTTGCGCGTTCCGAACAGGCAGTAGCCCTCGGTGCAGCCATGGCTGCGGCTGTGGTGGCCGGGATCCGCAAAACCATTCCCGAAGCCCAGGCGGCCATGGGTGGAGGTTTTGATACCGAATACCATCCCGATCCGGACATGGCCGGACGGTATGCTGCCCTGTATGATCAGTACAAACGATTCGGCGCGTTCGTGGAGAAGGAGACCGGCCGCTAGCAGGGAACCATATAGTTTCTTATCTTTGTAAAGGATCTCATTGCCATCGACCATGCGCATATTGTTCTGCATCTTTTGCCTGATGCTGATCCCGGGAATTCTCCCCGGACAGTCGGCTGAAGAAAAGACCATTCAGATGAAAGCGGGGCGCGCTGTGGAAGAGACCGGCACCGCATTTGGGGGGCGGATTTCCCCGGTGACCTGGAATCTTTCGCTGGGCACCGGCTTTGCCTTTATCCCGGGGGCCGGTCAGGGTATGATGCTTCATGCAGCACCCATGCTGACCGTTCCGGTAACGGACAGATGGTCGCTGCACGGGGGCGTGATGGCCATGCAGACCTTTGGATGGGGATCGGCGGCCGGACAGGAATCCGGAAAGCAGCCTGTCTTTTCCAGCCTGGCACTCTTCGCAGCAGCATCATACAGGATGAGCGACAGGCTTATTCTGCACGGGACAGGGATCAAACAGCTTGTCCCGGCATCGGTTGCGCCATTCGCTCCGCCGGATCATTTCTCCCTGGGCGCCACTTACCGGCTCGGGGATAACATGACCATCGGTGCTACCATTCACATGGATCAGGGGAACGGTCATTTCTTATCCCCCTTCCACGGAGGCGGATTTTTTCCTCCTTACCGGGGAAGCGGCTTTTACTCCCCGTATGCCTGGTAAAGATGAACATCCTGCTGATCTCGCTGGCACCGGTACTGATCATCATTTTTTATATCTACCTGCGGGACAAATATGAACGGGAGCCGGTAAAGCTCCTGGTCAGGGCGGTGCTGCTCGGGGGACTGATCGTCATTCCCATTATCTTCCTGGAACGGTTGCTGGCGGGGATCATGCCACCTGCCGGGCCCGTGGGGGAGGCCATGTATTACGCCTTCGTGGTGGCAGGCACCAGCGAGGAGCTGATCAAATTCCTGGCCCTTTACCTCCTGATCTGGAAAAGTCCCAGCTTCAATGAAAAATTTGACGGGATCGTCTATGCGGTATGCATTTCCCTGGGATTTGCCGGGGTGGAAAATGTGATGTACGTCATGGAAGGAGGCTACCAGACCGCCCTTATGCGCGGTATCACTGCAGTGCCGGCCCATGCGCTTTTCGGCATCACCATGGGCTATTACTTCGGACTGGCGCGCATGTATCCCGAACTGAGGGGTGCCTATCTCCTGAAATCCCTGGTGATACCCATATTGCTGCACGGCGTGTACGATTTCCTCCTGATGGTCCAGCAGGAGTGGCTCCTGCTCGTTTTCGCTGCTTATTTGACCTATCTTTATATCACAGGATTCAGGAAAATGAAAATCACTTCGGACAGTTCCGTTTTCAGACCGGCGGAGGATGAAAATCTGAAGAACCTGCTTCCTTAATTTTTTATAACTTGCTTCTATGAACGGAAGATACTTCATGGGATTACTGGCAGCCTGCCTGGCACTGGCGGGTTGTTCTTCCAGGAAGGATTCACTGAATATCGGGAACTTCCAGGCCCTCGACGCTCAGTTCTGGACAGTGGTATCCAAAGATGCATCTGCAGACAGGATCGGTATGGATTTCGAGTTTACGGAAGGCCCTGCGTGGCATCCCGGTGGTTTTCTCATATTCAGCGATATACCTGCCGACCGGATATACCGGTGGGAGGGACGGATATTTTCCGTTTACAGGGATCCGAGCCGGAATGCCAACGGTTTGTTTGTGACGGATGCAGGGAACCTGATCGCCTGTGAGCACGGTTCCCGGAGTGTGACGATCACCTCTCCGGAAGACAGCCTGCTTTTGCGGGCCGACCGGTACAACGGGAAGCGGCTGAACAGCCCCAATGACCTGTGCATGGCGTCGGACGGGACCATCTATTTCACGGATCCGCCCTACGGGCTGCCTGAAACACAGCATGGATCGTCCAGGGAAATTCCTTTCAACGGGGTTTTCAGGCTGAAAGACGGCGAGGTATCCCTGGTGGACAGCACGCTTTCGTGGCCCAACGGCATTGCCCTTTCGCCCGATGAGCGGTACCTGTATGTGGCCAACTATGAGACGGAGCCTCTGGGGGACGGGGACAACCGGCAGGTGTTCTGGATGCGGTATACCCTGGATGAAAAGGGACGTGCCGGGGAAAGGGAGGTCTTCTTTACCGCACCGGATCCGTCGCTTCCCGGGGGACCCGATGGAATGAAAGTGGATAAAAATGGAAATCTTTTCATGACCGGACCGGGAGGGATCCTGGTGGTGGATCCTGCGGGGAAACATCTGGGCACCATCGGCCTGCCCCTTGCCCCTTCCAACCTGGCATTCGGAACCAGGGGGAAAGAACTGTTCGTGACTGCCCGTACGGATGTCTACAGGATCCAACTCCGGTAACATGGAAAATCAACGTGATGATGTATAAACCCCAGGAACACATTTTGGTCATTTTCGGAGGCTCCGGCGATCTTACCCGGAGGAAGCTGATCCCGGCACTCCTGGCGTTGTCCGGTCAGGATCTGTTACCGGATCAATTTGCAGTGCTGGGCGTGGGCAGAACCCCGTATACGGATGCCTCCTACAGGGAGATGCTGGCCGGACATCTCCAGGGGGGAAAGGACTTCCTGCACAGCGTGTTTTATCTGTCCATGGATCCGGGGAAGAAGGAAGATTACGGAATATTGAAAACCCGGTTGTCGGAAATCGCCGCTGCCCGGCAGACAGGGATCAACCACATCTTTTACCTGGCCACACCGCCGGAGCTGTACACATCCATACCGGCTTTTCTGGCAGATGCGGGCCTCACCTCCCGGGAGGACGGATCCTGGCGTAGGTTTATATTGGAAAAACCCTTCGGGACCGATTACCGGTCAGCCCGTGATCTGAATGAGACCCTGCTGCGATGCCTGAATGAAGACCAGATCTACCGGATCGATCATTACCTGGGCAAGGAAACCGTTCAGAACCTGCTGGTCACCCGGTTTTCAAACGGGATTTTTGAACCCCTCTGGAACAGGAACTATGTACACCATGTCCAGATCACCTCCTCCGAGCGTATCGGCATTGAAACCAGAGGTGGTTATTACGACCAGGCGGGAGCGCTCAGGGACATGCTGCAGAACCATCTGCTGCAGATACTGGGACTGATCGCCATGGAACCTCCCACCGTGATCAGCTCCGATGCCATCAGGAATGAAATCCTGAAGGTATTTCAATCCTTTCGCCCCATCACCGGAAAAGCCATCAAAAGGCAGGTGATCAGGGGACAGTATGTGGGCTCCCGGGTGCAGGGAGAAACGTTTAAAGGATACCGGGAGGAGCAGGATGTGCCCGGGGACAGCCGGACGGAGACGTTTGTGGCCATGAAAATGTACATTGATAACTGGCGGTGGGGAGGGATCCCCTTTTATATCCGGACCGGCAAAAGGCTTCCGACCCGGGTCACCGAGGTGGTGGTCCATTTCAAACCAACGCCCCATACACTTTTCTGCAAATGGGATCAGGGTGTGGATAACGGGAACCAGCTGGTCATCAGGATCCAGCCGGATGAAGGGATTTTGATTCAATTCGGGGTGAAGGTTCAGGGGGCCGGATTCAAAGTACAGGATGTGAAAATGGATTTTCATTATAAGGACCTCATCGACAACAAACTTCCTGAAGCATACCAGCGACTGCTGCTGGATTGCATGCAGGGCGACAGCACCCTCTTCTCCCGGAAAGATACTGTGGAAGCCGCCTGGAAATTCGTGGACCCCATCCTCAGTGCCTGGGACAACGACCCGTCCATTCCGCTTCATGAGTACCCGGTCGGGACATGGGGCCCTGATGCGGCAGAGCAGATGATCGAGGGTGATGTGTTCACCTGGAGGTATCCCTGCAGGAACAGGAGCGATGAAGGAGAATATTGTGCACTGTGATGAGCAAGCATCCCCATTATATCTATCCCGATACAGATTCCCTCGCCGGAGCAGTGATCTGCGAATTACAGAACTTTGTCGGCGAGGCGGCGGAAACCGAAAGGCCCCTGTACCTGGCGCTCTCGGGTGGCTCCACACCGCTGGCCATCTTCAGAAAAATACGTGCTGCCGGTCTCTCCGTGGAAAGGCCGAATATTTGTTTCTGCTGGGGTGATGAACGGTGTGTCCCCCCGGATGATCCTGACAGCAATTACGGGAACGCCAGCGAACTCATGCTGGAACCCCTTCGTATCCCCCGGTCACAGATTTTCAGGATCAGGGGTGAGGATGAACCCGAACAGGAGGCGGACCGGTACGGACAGCTGCTTTTAGACCGGTTGCCCCAGGAGCAGGGTATCCCGGTATTTGACTGGATCTGGCTGGGAATCGGGCAGGATGGTCATACAGCTTCCCTTTTTCCCGGTCAGACCGACCTGTGGAATGCCTCCGGCCCCTGTGTGGTTGCGCAGCATCCCCAATCCGGTCAGTTACGCATCAGCATCACGGGGAATGTGATCAATGCCGCAAAGCGGGTCACATTCCTGATCACGGGCAGGGATAAAGCCGGCATTGTGAAGGAAATTATTTTCCAGGAGGGACGATTCCGGGAGTATCCGGCAGCATCTGTGAATCCGGTGTCGGGAAGACTGGAATGGTATATGGACAGGGAGGCGGCATCCCAGCTGTAAGATGCTTTCCGTTTTTTTATTCGGTTTTTTTGCCTGCATGTATTATCTTGTATGATGACATGATTGTCTGTTAAACCCCGTGCAACTGTCCAATGAACGACCCGTTTTCAATCGCTTACGCCAGAGAACTGGACGGCAATGATCCCCTGCGACACTACAGGGACCGTTTCGTGATCCCGGATCCGTCCCTGATCTACCTGGATGGAAATTCGCTGGGACGACTGCCCCTGCAGACCATCGGGCACATGGAGACAGTCGTCCGGGAACAGTGGGGCGACAGGCTGATCAGAGGCTGGAACGAGGGGTGGTACCAGCAGTCGGCCAGTCTGGGACAAAAGATCGCCCAGATCATCGGAGCCCATCCCGATGAAGTGATCCTTTCCGATTCCACATCGGTCAATCTCTATAAGCTGGCATACGGGGCACTGCAATTGATGGCGAAGAGAACGGAGATCATTTCGGATGATCTGAATTTTCCCTCGGACCTGTATATCCTTCAGGGATTGATCAGGCAATTCGGGAACCGGCATGCACTCAGGCTGATCAAGTCAGCCGACGGGATCTCTTCCGACATGACCGAACTGCTCCGGATGATCAGCAACCGGACAGCGCTGGTCACCCTCTCCCATGTGGCCTACAAAAGTGCCTACATGTACGATCTGGCCAAGGTGACCGAACTGGCCCACATGCACGGATCCCTGGTCCTGTGGGACCTGAGCCATTCGGTGGGAGCGGTGCCGGTCAGTCTGAACAAAGCCAATGCGGACCTGGCGGTGGGGTGCACTTATAAATATCTGAACGGGGGACCGGGATCACCGGCCTTCCTCTATGTGCGGAAAGATCTCCAGGAAAAACTGGGCAATCCCGTCTGGGGATGGTTCGGAGAGAAGAACCCGTTTGACTTCAAGATGAATTACCGGGTGGCGGACGGCATCCGGAAATTTTTAACGGGTACGCCCCCCGTTATATCCGCGTCGGCCCTTGAACCTTCCCTTGACCTGGTCCTCGAGGCAGGAGTCGGTGCCATCCGGCAGAAGAGCGTGCATCAGACAGCGTACCTGATCTCACTGGCCTCTGAATGGCTCATCAGCCTGGGATTCAGGCTGGGATCGCCGGAATATGCCGACAGGCGCGGATCGCACGTGTCCCTGAAGCACGCCGAAGCCTACCGCATCTGCAAAGCATTGGCCGATCCGGCCTCGGGCGAAAGGCCGGTGATCCCCGACTTCAGGGAACCCAACAACATCCGGCTGGGGATCTCTCCCCTGTATAACACCTACGAGGAGATATACCTGGCCATCGAGCAGTTGAAGCGGATCATGGAAAACAAGACCTATGAAAAATATCCCGGAACAAGGGATGCGGTGACATGAGAGATGAAACAACATAATACACACATCGTGGTACTGGGTGCTGGCATGGTGGGAAAGGCCATCGCCACCGACCTGAAAAAGAGCGGGTATGACGTGACCGCCGTGGATCTGAATGAAGACGCGCTGAAGGAGCTGCGCGACAACCACAACATTTTCACGATCTGTGCCGATTTTACCGGGGACCAGCTCACGGACCTGGTCAAAAATTATGACCTGGTGGTGGGAGCGGCTCCGGGGGCAACCGGCTTCGGGATCATGGAACGGGTGATCGAAGCCGGCAGGAGCATGGTGGACATATCCTTCTGTCCGGAGGATTTTATGGAGCTGGATGAACCTGCCAGGAAACAGGGGGTGACCGTGGTGGCGGACATGGGGGTTGCTCCCGGGATGTGCAATGCCATTCTGGGATATCACCACGAAAGGATGCAGGTGGAATCCTACCGCTGCCTGGTGGGCGGATTACCCTTTGAACGCAACTGGCCCCTGGAGTACAAAAGCTCCTGGTCGCCCGCCGACTGTATCGAAGAGTACGTCCGGCCCGCACGCTTTCGTGTGAATGGGAAAGATGTGGTCAAACCGGCCCTTTCGGATGTGGAAAGCGTGGAGTTTGAAGAGATTGGGACGCTGGAAGCCTGGAATTCAGATGGTTTGCGTTCACTCCTGAACTCCTTTCCGAATATTCCCAACATGGTTGAGAAAACCCTGCGCTATCCGGGCACGGTGGAGTACCTGCGGGTTTTGCGCGACCTGGGATACTTTTCAGGTGAGGAAGTGGTGGTGAAGGGCAAGAAGATCAGGCCGGTGGACCTGACCGCCGCTTTGCTGTTCCCGCTTTTCCGGCTGGAGAAGGGAGAAGGGGAATACACCCTGATGCGCGTGGAGATCAGGGGGAGGGAAGGGGGTATCCCGAAGCGTTATGTGTACGATTTGTATGACGAATACGACCGGGACACGGATACCCTGTCCATGGCGCGTACCACCGGCTATACCTGCACGGGTGCGGCCGGATTGCTTATCCACGGAATGATCACCGAAAAGGGCGTGATCCCGCCCGAAAGGACAGCGG
>DSEO01000122.1 GCA_011056635.1 Bacteroides sp. | reverse complement strand
GTGATCCACCAGCCTTCCTCGGATATTTTCAAGATGTTCGACAGGCTGCTGATCATGGACAAGGGGGGGTACCTGATTTACAACGGGAACCCCATCGATTCCATCATGTATTTCAAGTCCAGGGTGCAGCATGCCGACTGGAACGAGAGTGAATGCCCTACCTGCGGGAATGTGAACCCGGAACAGGTTTTTAATATTGTGGAGACCAGCGTGCTGGATGAATATGGGAAAATGACCCATACCCGGAGGATCTCCCCGCGGGAATGGAGCAATTATTTCAGGGAACAGTACAGGGAGGATGTCAAAGAGACCGCTTCCCGGGATGACCTGCCCGATATCTCCTTCAAGGTACCCGGCCGGCTGAAGCAGTTCGGGGTTTTCTTCAGGCGGGATATCCTGAAAAAACTGAGCGATGCCCAGTACCTGGCGATCAATTTTCTCGAGGCGCCCCTGCTTGCCTTCCTGCTGGCTTTTATCGTGAAATATTACAGCGAAGGGGCTTCCAACCAGCTGGGTTATACCCTGGCAGAGAACCTGAACCTGCCCGTTTACATTTTCATGTCGGTCATTGTGGCAATTTTCATGGGGCTGACAGTGAGCGCAGAAGAGATCATCAAGGACAGGAAGATCCTGAAGCGGGAAGCATTCCTGAACCTGAGCTGGTCGGGCTACCTGCTCTCCAAGGTGGCCGTGTTGTTCCTCTTGTCCGCCGTCCAGGCCCTCACCTTCGTGATCGTCGGGAATTCCATCATGGAGATCCGGGACATGTATTTCGAGTACTGGCTGGTGCTTTTTTCCGCCTGGGCCTGTTCCAATGTGATGGGACTCCTCATTTCAGACAGCTTCAAAACGGTGGTAACCATCTATATCCTCATTCCCTTCCTGGTCATTCCGCAGATCATCCTGAGCGGCATCATCGTCAAGTATGAAAACCTCAATCCGAAGATCTCCTCTCCCAAACGGATCCCCGTCTACGGAGAGATCATGTCGGCCCGCTGGGCCTATGAAGGCCTGGCCACCTACCAGTTTATCAACAACCGCTACGAACAGAACTTTTATCACCTGGACAAGTTGATGAGCAATGCCAGTTTCAAATCCAATTATCTCATCACGGAACTGCAGAACAAGCTTGCCTTCATCCAACGGAACCTGGACAACGGACAGGAAGATGAAAACGTCCAGGCGGCTTTCGAACTGTTGCGCAACGAGATCCGGGACGAATACAGGGACCGGATGATCATGCGCGCATATTACGATGCCACGCCCACCTATTTGATGAAGGATGTGGAGGATCTCCGGGCGGACCGGGTCTGCAGGGAACTGGTTGCCTATGCCAGGGAGTATCTTCAGGCGCTGAAAGATTTCTACACCGAAACCTACAAAGCGGCCTTTACCCGGGAGAACAGGATCAAGGATCAATTCGACCGGGAAGTGCTCCAGCAACTGGAACGAAATCATTCAAACGAAAAGCTGGAGGAGTTCGTGACCAACAAGAGTACATTTGAGCGGATCATCGAATACAGAGGCAACCTGATCCAGAAGTACGACCCCATCTACTGCGATCCGACGCACCCGTTCATCAAGGCACATTTTTACGCCCCGCGCAAAATGGTGTTCGGATCATTTGTGCCCACCCTCTGGGTCAATGTGATGGTGATCTGGTTCATGAACCTGGTGCTGTACATCATGCTCTACCACCGCGTGCTCAAGAAATTCCTGGATTTCATGGAGCGCATCCTGCACCCCAGGAACCGGTAATAGCGTACCTGGTTATGCTGTTAATAACCCTGTTGTCTTTTAAAACAGCTGTTATGAAAAAGCAGATCTCTGAAAAACTATCCATAAAGATGAAAATACAGCCATCAATCCCAGCATGTCTCATACTTCTTTTATGTATGGCTCAAGCTATGAGTCAAAATCAATCATTATTTGATCGAACCCTGGTAAAACCAAAAATGACGGATGATTTCGGTGAAGCTCCAGAACTAAACTGGTCCGGACATTTCGGAGGCTCGGCTTTTGATCGAGCCGCAGATATTATTTCCGATGATGCGGGCAATATCATTATAGCAGGTTCTTTTTCGGGGGTAATGGGTGATGGATCCAATTCCTGGACCAGTGTCGGAACATCCGATGCATTTGTGGCCAAATTTGACGACGCAGGAGATCTGATCTGGCTTACCCAGTTGTCTCCATCTGAAGGGGAAACAACGGAAGTAGAAGCTGTATGCCTTGATAATGAGGGTCTTATATATGTCACCGGCACCTTTACCGGTGATGTACAATTTGGGACGGACAGTCTTTCGCAACTGGGAACCCAAGGTTTATTCTATGCCAAACTGAACATCTCAGGTGAAGTACTAATGGCATCCAACCACGAAAGCCCTAATGATGCACAGATCCCTAAAAGAATTAATGCCGATCAGGAAGGGAACATTTACATACTCGGATATGCCCTTGATGAAAACATGAACATTCATCATTCCATCATATTGAAATTTAACTCTTCCGGAATATTGGCCTGGGAACAGGAGCACGACGAGATATTTAACGGGTTGGCCGTAAAGGATTCATCAATATACATGTCAGGAGAATATTATCCGTCCCATGATGGGATCCTTGACGAAGATGTAGTTTTAGAAACGTTCAGCAATACCAAAGCAAAAGCATTTGTTGTGCAAGCAGATCTGACCGGTGATTTTCATTGGGCCTCCGCGCCCGATCATCTGGAATTACAATTTGGCAGAAGCTCAGGACAGGATGTAGGAGTCGACGAATCCGGAAATATTTATCTTGCAGGATACTTTTATAATCATGTTGTTTTTGGTTCCGACACTCTTTATTCGAATACATCATTATGGCAGGGATTCATTGCTAAATACAATTCTTCGGGTGTGTTTGTTTGGACCACCCGACTAATGGAAGGTCAATACGTGAATTTACTTATTTCCGAAGACGGGATAAGCTATGTGTGGATACCCGGTGTTATTTCAAAAGTTGACTTGGATGGCGATATACTCTGGACAGAACCAATCACTCCTGAGCCTTCTGCCATTACATTGAATCCATCAGGAAAACTACTTGTAGCGGGTACTGAAAAAGGTTTGATTTTCATATCCCAGCTTAATCATATGACTTCCACTGACTGGATTCTTCAATTAAAGGGTAATTCAGGCACAGGATCTGTCCTTGGAATAGTATCGGACTATCATGGGAACCTATATACCTGTGGATATGTTTCAAACACTGCAGACTTCTTCGGAGAAAAATTATCAAACGGGATCTTTATCTGCAAACAGAATGGTTCAGGAAAAGTGCTCTGGTTACATCAATATCCCGGAAGACCGCTGGAGCTTGACACCCATATGGAAGCACTGTATATAGATACAGTAAACCATACGCTTATTGTATCCGGAATGTTGGCTGACACAATTGAGATACCGCCACACACTTTGCATGTACCCGAAGGGAAAAGCAGCATGCTTGTTATAAAAATAGATCTTCAGGGGAATTATATATGTTCATTTCAAGAAGATTTCGATAGCGATTTCTCCCTGAAAGGCATTATTACCGATCATAGCGGTAATATTGTTATGAGCGGTCTATTCGAGGATACAATTATCATCGGGGATCAGCATCTGGTCCCAGTGGTGCCCGGGGGAGAGGGAGCCGATGCATGTATAGTCAAGTATGATCCAAACGGAGATTTGCTGTGGGCAATAGCCGCAGGAGGTGAAGATATGGAATATACAGCGATCACATCGGCAGATACCAGTGACAATATCTTTCTTGCGGGGGAATCCGTTTCAAGTTCTGTGATGGTAAATCAGACCGACCTGGAAATGGAAGAAGGGAAAGGCAATATCCTCTTCGCCAAATTAAATCAGGATGGGGAGGTACTATGGGTTAAAACCATTGCCGCCACAGGGCATGAAAATAAGGATGATTTTTGTTGGCCCTTGAGTATAAAAGTAAGCAAGGATGGTTTTGTTTATATCAAGGGGTCGATGAGCGATACAGCCTATTTTGATGAAATCCTGCTAACAAGTCCGTATGAAGGATTCAATACGTTTATTGTGAAGACCGATAATGACGGAAGGGTGATCTGGGCAGACATACTTCGTCAGCATCATCCAAGATACTCGCAAGATTCTCATCGATTGGATATTGATAGTAAAGGCAATGTCTATTTCGGAGGCCAGGTTAAGGATACACTGGATTTTGGGGATGAATTCCAATATATCCCTTCCAGCACGTATGATCTTTATGTGGTAAGGTACAGTTCAGATGGCCAGTTGGACTGGGTGAAAGGGATCAGGGGTAAGGAATCCAGTTATTATACTCGGATAAGAAGTATCGCAGCGTATGATACCGGAAATGTTTTTGTAGGTGCTGATCTGAACGGTTACTTTACAATAGATAAGGTAGATGTGAAATTACCAAACACGCATGGGTTTATTACCATGCTCGGTCCGGATATTTCCGGAACGAACTTTTATGAGATGTTTAAAGCATATGATATGCTGCTTGAGGTGTATCCTAATCCCTTTAATGATTTTCTACAAATAGAGTACAAAATCGCCGAAAGTTCAAAAGTGCTGCTTTGTGTTTACGACGTGCTTGGAAATGAGGTAGAGATCTTATCTGACCAGATACTAGATACAGACATCCATTCTGTCCAATGGAATACAGGGAATATTTTGGAAGGCACCTATTTCCTGAAATTGACCACAGGATCGGGATCTATGATGAAGAAAGTTGTGAAAATCAAATAACCCGATCAGGGAAAATTGAAAAAGGCTGCCCAAAAATTCCGGGCAGCCTGGTCTGGATGGTGTATTTTTCTTCTGAAGTCCTGGTTATTCGACGATCTCGATCATCTTGAAGGGAACCCTGATGATGGATTCATAGTCTTCACCGGCCTCCAGCATGTCCTCGTCGTCTTCTTCGTAGTACCAGTTGATGATCACTTCGGTCTTCCCTTTGTGAATGGCTTCCAGTTTCTTGAATACATCGAGGATGCACTTGGAGGAACTGGTATTGAAATATTCCAGCTGGACATTCACCTGCGTGAGATCCAGGGGCGAGGAGCTGTATTCCTCCAGCCATTCCACAAGTGGCTTATAAAACTCTATTGAATTCTCCGGTATTGATCTTCCCTTGATTTCGATTACACCCTGATTCGCATCGAACTTGACGCTGGGCGTTTTTGCAGTTCCCTCTATCGAAAGTGCTTCCATATTCTGTTGTTTATCTTTGATAATCATTGTACCAAATCGATGTACACATCCAGGTTGAAGAAATAGAAACGGTGGTCATATTTCTCGAATGTATAAATCAGTTTATTTCCTGTTTTCCTTGCAATATCCACCAGACCCAGGCCTCCGCCCCCCTTCTCCGAAAGGCGCTGGTGGTTCAGAATGAATTTATACATGTCCTTCAACTCATCCCTGGACATGGAATTGATCTTATCGATCTTATTTTTAAGCATATCCACCTTTTCGTGGCGGATAAAATTCCCGGTGGAAATCTTGTACCTTTCTTCCACCCGGCTTACCACCAGTATCCCGAATTTCTCATCATATTCATTCTGCATATCTTCTGGCAGGATCTCAATATGATGATACAAATTCTGGAGGCTTTCCACCAGAACATTGTAGACTCTCTTCCGGATCTTGGAACTTTCGGTGTAATCATCAAGCCTGGATTCAACGACCTCCAGCACATTACTGATGAGCTCACTTGAGATATTCCCTTTGAAGGCCATCAAAACATCTCCGCCATTCAGCTTGGAGTAATACTCGTTGACATCAAAGCTCATGTAGGCTTGCTTTTGTTGAATAGCTATTTGCCGATCCGATCAGCAAATATAAAAAAAAATGTAATTGATCAAAACCGATCATTCTCGGGTTCAGCCTTATTTTTCCCTGTGATTCAGTAACTAAATATAGCTAAAAATCGGCCCCCAATGTAACAAAATCCGGCAAATCATGTTTTTTTTTTAACAAACGGGTTATTTCTGTGACAGAAATATTCATCCTTGATTTTCAGCAGCTTTGTGTGCTTTCCAGTCACCCCGGAATGTCCTGTAATTCACAAATACACACTCCAGGGATCCATTATAGAGGACCATCTTCTTCTCGGGTTTCAGCCCGACATGCTTGAGCCCCTCCCTGCTGTATGAAAGGACCCATGCATCCGATCCCGGATATCCGTGCTTGAGGGTGGTCCCGATCATGTTGTAGAACGTGCCGATATCTCCGGGATCCATCCTTTCTCCGTAAGGGGGGTTCATCACAAGGGTTGCACCCTCCGGCGGACCGGCGGAACCGGCGAATTCCTTCACCTCCGCGGTCACCATGTGCTCAAGCTGCATGTGGCTGAGCTGCTGCTTTGTGAGTTTTACAGCCTCTTCGTTCACATCCCTGGCAATAATCGGCACAGAAACTTTCCTTTCCGGGGGGAGTTGCCGGACCACATGTTCCATCAAATCACGGTCAAAGTCCTTCCAGTGCTCGAACCCGTAATGCTCCCTGAATATTCCGGGGGGGATCCCGGCCGCGATCAGTGCCGCCTCGATGGCCAGCGTTCCCGATCCGCACATGGGATCAATGAACGGTCTCTCCCCCTGCCAGCCCGTAGCCATGATCATACCCGCAGCAAGCACTTCATTGAGCGGCGCTTCGAAGGTCCCGGTCCGGTACCCCCGCCTGTGCAGGGACCCTCCCGAGCTGTCCAGCGAAACCGTGACCTGGTCGCCTGAAATATGCACATTGATCAGGAGTTCCGGCTGCTCCCTGTTCACGGAAGGACGCAGGTGGGTGCGCTCCCTGAACCGGTCCGCAATGGCGTCCTTCACCCGCATGGCCACGTAATGGCTGTTCCTGAATACCGGCGAAAAAGTCACCGCATCGATGGCAAAGGTCATTTTGTTATCCAGGTGGAGCGACCAGTCATAGGCTTTAATCCTTTCGTAGAGGGACTCGGGATCAGCGGCCCTGAAGTGGAGAATGGGAAGCAATACCCGGAGTGACAGCCGGGATGCGATATTCACTTTGTAAAGCAGTGCCCTTCCGCCGTAAAAATTGACCCCCCGGTTCACCACCTCGGTTCTTGCCGCACCCAGCGTTTTCAGCTCCTCCGCAAGCAGATTTTCGAGTCCCCTCAGGGTCTTTGCATGAAATTTTTCAGACAGGCTCAATGTAGTTGTTTATTAATCAGTTTCAGGGCATTCCGGAACCGGTCCTCCCCGCTCCCGCTTACGATCGCCCGGTTCATTTCAAAGTGATCCAGCTCCTGCTGGTACAGGTGGAACAGTTCGGTCCTTTTTTCTCCGCCGTTTTCCCTGACGGGATCCGGGATCCAGGGGATATCCGGTGCACACAGCAGCACCAGGTCAAAATCTGCCCGCATGATGTTATCATCGATCCATGCAGGTTGCCTGCCGTATTTTATACGAAACCACACCCGGGTAAGAATCAGCCATGTGTCAAAAATCACCCATCCCTTATTTTCTTTGTTTCCCTCATATTCCCTGACCTGTTGCCGGGCAATATGTTCCACATCATCGTATGTATAGGGCCGTCCGAGATCCTCAATGTACCTGCGGGCATACTCCTCCACACAGGTACCGCGGAAATGGCCGGCCAGAAGTCTGGCCAGGTCCGTTTTCCCTGTTGATTCGGGACCCGTGATCAGGATCCGTGCGGATTCATGTTTCTTGAATACTCCTTTTTCCATTCGATCAATCCGATTACAGCCATGGTTGTATAAATGGCAAACAGTACCATTGTGGGGTACAGGCCCCGGTAAAGATACAATCCCATGGACACAATATCCACAATGATCCACAGAATCCAGTGCTCCAGGATCTTCCTGGCCAGCATCCAGGTGGCAGTGAAACTTAACGCGGTGGTGAATGCATCCCAGAAAGGAATGGGTGAGTCGGTATACCTGGAGAGGATAAACCCTGTCCCCAAAAAAACTGCTGCGGTGATCGCCAGGAGGATCAAGCCGTGCTTCAGGCTGATCCGGCTAACGGGCATGGGCTCGCTCCCATCCCCGCTCCGGCCTTTCTTCCAGATGATCCAGCCGTAGATGCTGATAAAAAAGTAATAGACATTCAGTCCCATGTCCGCATAGAACCTGGACTGAAAGAAAACAACCATATAGAGCAGGGCGCTGATAATGCCCATGGGCCACAGCAGGATGTTCCGGCGTATGCTGAAATAGAGGTACAGCATACTGAAGACCACGCCCAGTACCTCCACATAATGCTGGGATAACCATGGGATCATTAATTATCCGCTTTGGCTAGTTTCTGAATGATCATGGCCGGATCCTGAAGGATCTCCACAGCTTTGTGATACACTTCATTGGAGGGATTATAAATCTCAAAGAAACTGCCTGTATCCCAGAGATCCCTGGCCACATAGCCTTTAAAAAGCATTTCCACCTGTTCCCGTGAAATTTCCCACTGCTCCTCATTGAATTCGAGACCTTCTTCAGCGGCAAAAGCAATCAGTTCCTCCAGCTGCTCCGGGGTGGGTTGATAACGGTCCCTGAAAGATTCAAAATCAGGAAAATCCTGCAGGTATTCCGCCCTGTGCTGGTCCACATACTGCAGGGTGAACTGGTTCAGGATGCCCAGGTTGATCAGTTGCCGGTAATAATCAGAGTATTCGGAGGTATCCACCGGAACAAAATAATCGGGCATAATCCCGCCACCACCGTAAACGGTCCGGTTCATCAACAGTGTTTTATACCGCTGTGATTCGGGGAAAACGATGCTGTCGGAAGTGTTCAGTTCACCCCGGTTGTACCGGTGGATGAAATCCATGGCATACTCCTCGTACCCGTCTTCATAGGGCTTCTGGATCAATCTGCCCGTGGGGGTGTAGTACCTGGCCACGGTAAGGCGGATCATGGAACCATCCGATAGAATGAAAGGCTGCTGCACCAATCCCTTCCCGAAGGAACGGCGTCCCACGATCACTCCCCGGTCCCAGTCCTGCACGGCACCACTGACGATCTCACTGGCGGATGCTGAATTCCTGTCGATCATGATCACCAGGTTCCCCTCTTCAAAAAGTCCTGTTTTCCTTGCCTGGTACTTCCTCGATGCTGTTCTTCCCTCGGTGCTGACAATTTCCTTGCTTCCCGAGAGAAAATGATCCGCAAGATCGACCGCCACCGGCAGCCAGCCTCCCCCGTTCCCCGAGAGGTCGAGGATCAGGTCTTTCATTCCCTGTTCCTTCAGCGCTTCTACGGCCGTGACGAACTCATTGATGGTGGTGTGGGAGAACCGGGCCAGTTTCACGTACCCGATCCTCTCATCCACCATGTATGAAGCATCCAGGCTGTAGACCGGGATCTTATCCCTGGTAATGGAAAAGTCCAGCAGTTCATCCATCCCCCTCCGGAGCACGGACACATTTACCCGGGTGCCCTTCGGCCCTTTCAGCAAGCGCTGTACATCACGGGTTGTAACGCCCGTACCGGCAACTGTCTCTCCTTCCACGCGGATGATCCGGTCTCCTCCCCTGATCCCCACACGCTCGGAAGGTCCGCCTGAGATGGCCCGTATAATATATATGGTATCTTCCAGGATGTTG
>DSEO01000121.1 GCA_011056635.1 Bacteroides sp. | reverse complement strand
AGGGGTAAGCCCTGGATTCGATGATCTTGTAATCCAGCTCCGAAATGTCCTGGTTCTTTGATGCGATCTGCAGCCCGGTATTATGGAGCAGGGTACGCATCAGCAGGGTGTCATAGATGAGGTTTTCGTTCAGCCGGATCAATGAATCAGCGAGGATGATCTCTTCACCGGGATTTTCGGAGGCCATCAACTCGTTCAGCCGGATTTGGGAGGACCTGAGCACCTCGTTCTGGCTTGCGAACCTTGAGCTGTCCGCATTCAGATAAACGATCGACTGCAGCAGTTGCATTTTGGAAGCCGATCCCAGCAGGTACCGTTCCTCATCGATCCGTACCCGTTCCCGTGAGAGCGAGACTGCGTAGGCAAGGTTTTCATAAAGGCTGATCTGTTCCAGGTAGAAATTGTATTCGGACACGATCCTGGCAATCAGGTTCTCGATCTCCATCTGTGTCTGAAGGCCCTGAAGCGCGACCTGCTCACCCAGTTTCCTGTAGGTGTGCTTTACCTGGAATCCCCGGAAAATCGTCATCCCAAGGCTGACAGCTGAGGACCCGGACGTATTGTGTACACCGGAGGAAGAAACCGTTCCTCCATCTCCGTAATCCTGGACAGAGGAATTGACGGTTCCCCCCAGGCGGTTGGTGGTAGTGATGGCCGGCAGCATGCCCGCGTTTCCCGCTGTATAGTTGTTAATGGCCACATCTTCCCTGTTGCGCACCACCTGCAGGTCAAAGTTCCGTTCCAGCGCCATCTGGATGCAGCGGCTGAGATCATACACCTCCTGGGCTGCCGCATCGCTTACAATGAAAAAACAGGCTATGAATGAAACAAAAAGGTTAGTTCTGATCAGCCACCGCAGCTTCGACGGGAATTTCCGAGCCATTATTGATTTTTTTCGATTCATCTGAAATCCAAAGATAAATTGCCGGTACAACGTAAAGCGTAAGCAGAGTGGCAATCGTCAGGCCCCCTACAACCGCAATCCCCATTGCCACACGGCTCTGCGCTCCCTCTCCCCAGCCCAGGGCCAGGGGCATCACCCCGAGGATGGTGGACAGATTGGTCATCAGGATCGGCCTGAACCTGGCTGCGGAAGCATAACGGATCGCATCATTCTTACTCAGTCCCGCCGTTTTTCGCTGGTTGGCAAACTCCACGATCAGGATCCCATTCTTGGACACCAGTCCGATGAGCATGATGATCCCGATCTGGCTGAAGATGTTCATGGTGATGTTAAAATACCACATGAACAGCAGCGCACCCGTCAGGGCCAGGGGCACCGTCATCATCACGATCACCGGGTCCTTGAAACTTTCAAACTGGGCCGCAAGGACCAGGAAGATCAGCACGATGGCCAGCAGGAATGCGAACATCAGGCTGGAGGAGCTTTCCATGAAGTCCTTGGAATCACCCGCCAGCGCGGTCCTGAAAGAATCATCGAGCACATTCTTTGCAATCTTATCCATCTCATCAATCCCCTGGCTGATGGTTTTCCCCTCTGCCAGTCCCGAAGACACGGTTGCTGCCACAAACCGGTTGTAGCGGTAAAGTTGTGGCGGCGCCGTGGATTCCTGCAGGGTGACAAAGTTGTCAAGCTGCACCATGTGCCCGCTGTTATTCCTTACGTAGAGCGATTTCAGATCAAGCGGCTTGTTCCGGTCCTCGCGGGCCAGCTCTCCCAGGATCTGGTATTGCTTGCCGTTCATGATGAAATACCCGAACCGCTGTCCGCTGAGCGCCAGTTGCAGCGTCTGACCGATATTCTGTGTGGAGACCCCCAGCAAATTGGCCTTGTCCCGGTTGATGATGATCTGCAGCTCGGGCTTGGTGAATTTCAGATTCACATCGGCCATCTCAAAAAGTGGATTCTGATGCACCTCTTCCATGAATTCAGGAAGTACCTCACGCAGTTTCTCAATATTGGGTGCCTGGAGCACATACTGGACAGGAAGTCCCGCACGCCGTCCGCCAAAGGTCGATTGCTGTATCACGTTTGACCTTGCCCGCGTCATCTTCCTGAGCTCTCCCGATATCTGGCTGGCAATTTCCTGCTGGGAACGCTCCCTCTCGGAAGGCTCCACCAGGGTCACCCGCACAAAACCACCTCCTCCCCAGGCCCTTTCCATGATCTTGTCATACTCGGGCACCACACTGTCGATCATTGCAGCCACCTCTTCAATGTAACTGAGATTGAATTCATAGGTGGATCCTTCCTGTGTGGTGATATTCACATTCATCTGTGACCGGTCCTCCAGCGGTGCCATTTCGGCCGGGATGCTTTTCCACAGGATAACGATCAGGAAGGCCGCCACTCCCAGGATGATCAATGCAATATATTTCCTGCGGAGAAAGGAATCCAGCGAATTCCTGTAGACCTGGTTCAGACGCACAAAGAATTTTTCGGAATAATTGTAAGCCCTGCTTCGCTTATGTCTTGTTTTCAACAATTTTGTGGAAAGCATGGGTGTCAGTGTAAGCGCCACGAAGGAGGAAATAATCACCGCCCCGGCGATGACGATGCTGAATTCCCGGAACAATCTTCCCGTCATTCCTTCCAGGAACACAATGGGGATAAAGACCGCCACAAGGGTGATGGTCGTGGATAAAATGGCAAAAAAGATTTCGTTGGCCCCCTTCAATCCTGCCTCAAGGGGGGGCATACCCTGTTCGATCTTCACATAGATATTCTCCATCATCACGATGGCATCATCGACCACCAGGCCAATGGAGAGCACCACTGCCAGCAGTGTGAGCACATTGATGGTGAAGCCGAAGAGGTACATCACAAAAAAGGACCCGACCAGGGAAACGGGGATCACGATGATCGGAATCAACGTGGTCCGCCAGTCCCGGAGAAAAATGAAAATAATCAGCACCACCAGCAGGAAGGCCATGTAGATGGTCCGTTGCACTTCACTGATGGAAGAGCGGATATATTTGGTGTTATCAAAACCGATCTCGTAGGTCACGTCATCGGGCAGGTCCTTTTTGATATATTCCAGCCTGCTGTACACCTCGTCCACAATCTCAATGTGGTTGGCACCCGGCTGCGGAATGAGGATCGTGGCAATGGTCGGAATTCCGTTCACCTTCATGATCCCCCGCAGGTCCTCCGGACCGAGCTCCGCACGTCCGATATCACTTACGCGCACGATCTGGTCCCCTGTCTGGCGCAGGATCAGGCTGTTGAACTCCTGGGGTGTGGTCATCAGTCCCAGTGCCCGGATGGTAAGCTCAATGGTGTTGCCTTCGATGCTTCCCGCGGGCAGTTCCACATTTTCGCGGAGGATGGCATTCCGCACGTCCAGCGGGGTCATCTGGTAACCGGCCAGTTTTTCCGGATCGAGCCAGATACGCATGGCATAGCGCTTTTCGCCCCAGATCATGACTGCGCTGACCCCTGAAATGGTCTGCAGCTGTTCCTTGAAGGTGAGGTCCGCGATCTCGGAAATTTCAAGGAGTGACCTCCTTGTGCTTTGAACTCCGATCATCATGATGGGACTTGCATCCGCATCGGCCTTGGACACAGTGGGGGGGTCGCAGTCGCGCGGTAAAAACCGCTGTGCCTGCGATACCTTGTCGCGCACATCGTTTGCGGCAGTCTCCATATCCACACTCAGCTCAAATTCTACTGTGATACTGCTGCGCCCCTGGCTGCTGCGGCTGGTAAGGGTCCTGATCCCCGGGATCCCGTTGATGGATTGTTCCAGGGGTTCTGTGATCTGTGTTTCAATGACGTCAGAGTTGGCACCCGGGTAGGAGGTGTTGACCGAAATCAGGGGCGGATCGACGCTCGGGAACTCCCTGATCCCGAGAAAAGTCAACCCGATGGCTCCGAACAAGAGGATCACCAGCGAAAACACCGTGGCCAGGACAGGCCGTTTTATGCTTACAGAAGACAGACTCATGGCATGCCGTTTACAGGGGGAGCGTCGATGATCAGAGAATCCAGCTGCACCGGAATGTTCTGGCGCAGCTGCAGGATCGCCGTGATCAGCAGCGTATCGCCGAAATGAAGTCCTTCGGTTATCTGAATATGCGATTCCGTGCGAAGTCCGATTTTCACCGGAACCTCACGCGCCTTCCCGTTCTTTACAATGAACACCTTCTCTCCTCCCATTTCAGGGATCATCGCCTGTGACGGAATGGCAACGGTATTCTCGATCTGTGACAACAATAACTGCACACTGGCATAACGTCCCGGTTTCAGTTCTTCGTTCCTGTTGGGGTACAGCGCCCTTGCCACAATGGTACGGGTTTCCATATTCACTTTGGGATCAACGGCATACACCGTGGCAATATAAGTATTGCCGTCCACGACGAATGAAATGGGAAACCCCGGAGAAACTTCGCCGGAATACCTTTCTGGTATGGAAAACTCAATTTTCAGGGGAATGCTTTTTACCAGCCGCACAATCTTCGTCTGGGGAGTGGCAAACGCCCCCTCGCTGATCATGCGTAAACCCACGATCCCATCGAAGGGAGCCCTCAGCTCCGTTTCCGAAATGCGGGCTTCGACCAGCATGATGTCGGCCTGAAGCGACTGGAGCTCGGTGGAAACCTGATCATAACTTTCCTGGCTGATGGCATCCCGGTCGAGCAACTGCCGCTGCCGGAATTCCCGCTCCTCGGCAAGCTTTCGCTGGGCCTGCAGTTTCAGCAATTGAGCCTGAAGAGGCCTGTCGTTGATCTTGGCCAGCAATTCACCCTTTTTGACCCGCGAGCCCTCCTCAAAATGGATCCCGACCACCTTGCCCGTTCCCTCAAAGGAGAGCTCAACTTCCTCATCCGGCACCAGTGTACCTGTGCTGTAGATCAGTTCGTTCATCTGTACCGGGGAGATCAGGTACCCGGTGGCCAGCAGCGGTTGTCCGCTACCGCGCATTCCCCTGGCGCCTGCAGGCGTAACCGGACCAGGGCCTAATTCCGAACCGGTCATATCTTTGATTTTGGGAAACAGGATGATCCCCAGCACTACAAGGATCAGGGTGATGGTCATGATCACCCTGAATAATCTCTTTTTTTTCAATGTCAGGTAATTTATTCTCCCGGTCGGTCAATACCTCAATTCCGGATCAGCATTTGACGGCCTGTAATTGGACCGAAAAAATACCGAAAAGTTTAATGCGAACAACATACGGATTGAAAATAGTTCCGTTTTTATGTCCGTTGGATTGCCGGCGATAGCCAAGATCAATTTGTCACATTCCGGGGCACATTCAGGACATTCTGACAGGGTCATGCCGCTTTTCTGATCCATCCGGGCAGCTCTGGATCCCGGAGGGGGCATCTCCACTTCATTGGCATGTGATTTGAAAATTCGTTCTTCGAAATCTGAGATCACTGAAAACTTGATGTCTAACCAAAATTATGGAGGAACGAACCATGGCACTTGCAAGATTATCTGACAACGTGTTCCCATCATTTCCTTCAATGTTTGAAAGGTTTTTTGAAGGAGATATGATGGATTGGAACGGAGGGAATTTCGCTGACCGGAACGCCACGCTTCCCGCGGTCAATGTGATCGAGAACGATGACGAATACAGGATCGAGGTCGCAGCACCGGGATTGAAGAAAAGCGATTTCAATCTGAATTTCGAAAACGGAAGGCTGACAATTTCATCCGAAAGGAAAGACGAACGCCAGGAAAAAAGCGGAGACCGCTTTAACCGCCGCGAATTCTGGTACCAGTCATTCCAGCGTTCATTTACCCTTCCTGAAAACGTGGTAAATACAGGAAAGATTTCAGCCAGGTATGAGGACGGTATTCTCTACATCACTTTGCCAAAGCGGGATGAGGTGAAACCGAAACCTGCGAAAGCGATCAAAATAACTTAGCGGACGGGGGACGTCCGGAAAGTTGCATTTATTGATGTTTAATTCGAAAAGTCTCGTGCTATGAAAAAAATAGTATGGTTACTGTTATTTCCGGCACTTGTACTTGCCGGATGTGACAAAAAGCCGGGATCAGGTGAAGTATCGGGTACTGTTGTTGATTCGATCAGCATGCCTGGAAAGAAATACCTGACCGAGCAGCAATTACAGGAACAAGTTAACAGGGAGATCAGGGATGCACTTGATCTGGCCAACGATGAAAGGATTACGGATGCCATCGAAATCATTCGACTGACGGAGGAGGCCATCAATCATGTGCTGGACAGCAATTATGTGGAAGCCATTACCAACCTTGAGGCCGCCATCGGCAAGGCAGCAGTGATGACTGCCGCTCGTCCAGATCTGCAGTTATTCCCCCTGGATGTGCAGGTAACAGTGCGTGACCTGATCGCTGACCCGGATATGCTCGGGGATATACGCAAAGAGGCAGACCGTTTGACGGACAAAGGCTACCTGCAGGAAGCACGCCACCTGCTGCAGGATCTGGCAAGCGAAATCCAGATCAGTAAACCCATGTTGCCTGTGGCCACCTATCCCGACGCGCTGTCCGAAGCGGCCAGGGCACTGAGTAATGGGGAACATGAAGAAGCCCTCCTCATACTGCATATGGCCCTGGGTACCGTATTCGTCGAAACAGTCTATGTACCCCTGCCACTCATTCGTGCTGAAAGAATGCTGGCAGAGGTGTCTGCGCTCCTGGAGCAGGAAGAAACGGTCGATGACATGCATACACTGCTCGATAATGCCGAATACCAGATCCGTTTTGCCGAGGCCCTGGGGTACGGGAAACATGACAGGGAATTCGGAGAGCTGTATGAAGCCATCGGCGATCTCCGGAAGGAAATGAAGAAGGAAGGAGAGGGCGATTCAGCCAACCTGACCAGTAAACTCAGGGAAAAACTGAAGGCCTTCAAGACAAGGATTTCGTCAGAAAAAGAAGGGGGAAACTAAACGGCTGTTGCAAGGTCCCTGAGTTTCCTGAATAACTGAATCTCTTCCCGGCTCAGGTTTTTGGGAATAACCACATTCACCCGGACATACAGGTCGCCTGCCTGTCCGGGTTTGCCGTATACGGGCATACCTTTCCCCTTTAGCCTGAGCTTGCTGCCGTTCTGTGTGCCGGCAGATACGGGAACACTGAGCCGGCCTGAAAGCGTATTGATTTCGATCTTGCCACCCAGCACAGCGGTATAGAGGTCCAGATCGGCCTTCAGGATCAGGTCGTGTCCTTCCAGCACATAATCTCTCTCAGGCTTCACCCTGATACGAATGTAAATATCCCCGTCAGATGCACCGCCTGTTCCCCTTCCGCCTTTCCCCCTGATCCTCAGTTCCTGTCCGTCATAAGCCCCGGGTTTGGTGGTGACCCGGAGTTTCTCCCCGTCCACATTCAGGATCCTTGAAGTACCATGATATGCCTCTGAAAGGCTGATCTCCATATCCGCACGAAGGTCTTCCCCCCTGGAGGGTCGCCGGCGGGACCCATAACGGGTTTGTCCCCGGCCAAATTCTGTCTGTCCCGAACCAAATCCTTCCTGTCCCCGACCAAATCCTTCCTGTCCCCGACCCATATCCCCGAAAAACGCGTGGAAGAAATCGGAGAAATCACTCCCTGCACCGCCGAATAAATCACCCAGATCACCCTCGAAATGAAACGTATGACCGCCCGGAGACCCGCTCCATGCCCGCGAAAACCCGGACCCCGGAGCCCCGGCATCCTGGTACTTATCCCAGTCCGCTCCCAGCTGGTCGTATTTTTTCCGCTTCTCAGGGTCACGAAGCACCTCGTAAGCTTCGCTGAGCTCCTTGAACCGATCCTCCGAGTTCTTATCTCCCTTGTTTTTATCCGGATGATATTTCAGCGCAAGCTTCCGGTACGCCTTCTTGATCTCCTCCTGGCTGGCGCTTTTTGATACACCCAGTGTTTTATAATAATCCCTGTACTCCATAATTTTCTCTATTTGTGTAAAAACCGGATGCTATCCCTGCAGGTCTGTTCATTCAGGGGTAGAGCGTCTGCTGGATCCCGACGAAAGTCCTGCCAGGTATGTGATTCCGCATTATCCGTTTACAAATTATGCGCCAAGTGGACAGGGCGTTACAGGTGCGTCAAAATGTCTTTCTCTTCCGGAGCCTGTGGACGGGGGCTGACATTTTGGCCTGCAGACAACTCCGGTCCCGGGTTATTAAAATTATTTCAATCAACACGTTTCCCTTAGAAAAATTAATTGATTAAATTTACTTATTATGAAAAAAGAAAATCCATTAAGTGAACTCTTATCGCAACTTGACGATAATTCACTGCAGAAGATCAGTCAGAAAGCCAATGCATCGCCAACACAGGCGCAATCGGCCCTGGCAAGTGCCATCCCCATATTGATGAACGCACTGGCGAAGAACAGCAGTACCCGGGAAGGCAAAGCAGCGCTGCAAAACGCGGTCAAAAAAGACCACGACGGCAGCCTGCTGGATAACCTGGGCGATTTCCTTAACAATCCGGAATCGGCCAACGGTTCGGGTATACTGAAACATGTACTGGGCAGTAAGCGTCAGAATGTGGAACAGTACATCAGCAAAGACACAGGGCTCAGCGGGGAATCTGCCAGCAAGATCCTTGAAATCGCCGCCCCCCTTGTCATGGGACTTCTCGGAAAGAAAAGTTCGGGAAGCGGCAGCGCCATCAGCGGCCTGCTGAATTCCTATCTCAAAACGGAGAAGAAGCAGGCCACACAATCACACAGTGTGATCAATCAACTCCTGGACCGCGACAACGATGGGAACGTAATGGATGACGTCTCGGAACTGGGAATGTCTTTCCTGGGCAAGTTTTTAAAGAGAAGGTAGGAAGTTTACAATCCTGACTGCCACATCGGAACGGGCAGTTTTCATTCCGGGGACCTTTACAGTCATTTCTCCGTCGTGGGATTGCGCTATAGCGGATCCCAATAATTTTCCGCTCCACGGATCCATCCAGGAGATAGTATATATGCCGGGTTCACCGGGGGAGAACCGCACCTTCCACTGGTCGGCATTCTCATAATTGTCGTAAAAGCCGGTGATCCTTTATACAGGAAATAAGATAGTCCGGCTAGTCTATCTCTGTTGTTCCATGCTTCTTATACCACATGTTAACTCCTACCTTATAATACTGGTCTTTCAGGCCGGGATTATCAGCAAGCTCCTTTTCAGAATAGGGGACATACTTCATCATGACATCATCACCCGGTTTCCAGTTCACAGGAATTAAGACCTGGTCCTGTTCCGATGTCTGCAATGCCATTACCGCCCGCTTGATCTCTTCCAGGTTCCTGCCGATATTGATGGGATAGAAATTTATGCTCTGAATGATATTATCCGGATCTATGATGAATACACCCCTTACATCCCTGGTCGGAATTTCCCACGCATGAAGCATTCCATACTTATTTGAGATCCGGGTGTTATGATCTTCAATAAACGGGAATTCGATTTTAACCGGGTTCCCGTTCTCGAGAAGGATATCCTCCATTAATAGCTTCCATTCGAAGTGGGACCGCAGATCATCCGTGGAAATCACTGCCAGTTTCACGCCGAGTTCCAAAAACTCCTCCTGCATCTGAGCCAGCGCAAGGATTTCCGAGGTGCAGACCTGTGTGAAATCCTTCGGGTGGCTCAATAAAATTTTCCAGTGATCTTCAAAATCCTTTGGAAATTCAAGATTACCATTCGTCGTAACGGCCTTGAAGGAAGGAGCCTCTGTTCCAAGCAGCGGGATCGCTGCCTGTGACCAGGCAGTGAGTTGGATATATATGGCTGTGATCAGCAAGATTGACTTTTTCATGGTGTGATACGTTTGATTAGAATGCCTGATACATGACAAAAGTATGTCAATAACTTAGAATCATTCTAAATTAACAGGAATTAACTGGGAATTAACTTTCAGGGGGATATCGT
>DSEO01000120.1 GCA_011056635.1 Bacteroides sp. | reverse complement strand
CCGGCCTGACCTGGGGGAATGACGGAAACACGCTTTATTTCATTGCGGGCATGATGGCCACCTTCCAGATCTGCCGGCTGGATATTTCCACGGGAATGATCACACCGGTTACTGCAGGCGATCATGACTATCATTCCGTGGCAGTGGCGGGGGACCGGCTGATCGCCACACGGGTGGATATGACAAAACCTGAAGAGATCTACAGCGTGGATCCCACCACCGGCGAGGCGACCGAGATCTCCTTTGAGAACAAACACATCCTGGACCGGCTGGCCATGCCTTCGGTGGAAAAGCGGTGGATCACCACCACCGATAACGAACAGATGCTCACCTGGGTCATCTACCCGCCTCATTTTGACAGCACCCGAACATACCCCGCGCTGCTTTACTGCGAGGGCGGGCCCCAGTCTGCCCTGAGCCAGTTCTGGAGCTACCGCTGGAATTTCAGCCAGATGGCTTCCAACGGGTACATCGTGGTGGCTCCCAACCGGCGGGGGGTAACGACCATGGGACAGGAGTGGACCGACCAGATCAGCAAGGACAACAGCGGACAGGCCATGCAGGATCTGCTGCGGGCCATCGATGTGATGAGGGAGGAGCCCTTCATCGATGGGGAAAGGCTGGGTGCTATCGGGGCCAGCTTCGGAGGATTCTCCGTTTTCTGGCTGGCGGGGAACCATGAGGGAAGGTTCAAAGCATTCATTGCCCACTGCGGGGTTTTCAACTCGGAAATGGAATACATGACCACCGATGAAATGTTCTTTGATAACTGGGAGAAGGGGGGCGCGCCCTGGGAAACGGACAACCCGGTGGCCATGCGGTCATACGCGGGCTCCCCGCATAATTTCGTCCGAAACTGGGATACACCCATCATGATCATCCACGGGGAGCATGATTACAGGATCCCGTATACCCAGGGTCTGGCAGCCTTCAACTCGGCCCAGTTGCTGGGCGTTCCCAGCAAACTGCTTTTTTTTCCCTCGGAAACCCACTGGGTGCTGAGTCCCCAGAACGGGATCCTCTGGCAGCGCGAATTCAAAGGCTGGCTCGACAGCTGGCTGAAAAAATGAGATTTTATGCTGAAGCATTTACTTATCGTGGGACTGGGAGGCTTTGCGGGAAGTGCAGGCAGGTACCTGATCTCCCGGCTTACCAGTCAATTTGAGTTTTTTTCCATACCCCTGGGCACATTGATCGTCAATGTGACGGGAAGTCTCCTGATCGGGTTCCTCATAGGGATCTCCGAGAAAAGCCCGATCCTCACCGTGGAACTCAGGATGTTCCTCATGGTGGGCTTGTGCGGTGGTTTTACCACTTTTTCAACCTTTGCGGGAGAAAACCTGATGCTGATGCGGAACGGCCAGCTGCCGCTGCTTCTTGCATATACATTACTAAGTATTCTGCTGGGATTTACAGCAGTCTACATCGGCTATCTGTCAACCAAACTGCTTTGATGTGAAAAAATCCGGATTCAGCATTCTGAAGATCCATGCCAGCTCCACCGATAAAATCGGTTCCAAACCGCTGTACCAGTTCATCGTGGAACGCGCAAGAGAGAATGGTATCGCAGGGGCCACCGTGTACAGGGGGATCATGGGATTCGGCTCCAGCAGCAGGATCAGCTCTTCCAGGTTCTGGGAACTGACCGAAAAACTTCCGGTCTCCATTGAGCTGATCGATAACACGGAAAAACTGGAAGAATTCTATACCCTGATCGAGGAGCATCTGGTCCACATGCCCAAAGGTTGCCTTGTAACCCTTCAACCGGTGACCCTCCTGCTCCAGAAACCGGGCAAGAAGGAAAAGTAAACAGGTTGAAACCTATACAGCATTCCATCATTCCATGAAACCACACAATCGATTTGCCCGTTGCCTTGCCATCCTGGCCCTTCCGTTCACTGCCTGGATTTTTACAGGCTGTGAAAAAGAGCCATCCCGGCCACCCAACATTCTTTTTGCCATTGCCGATGACTGGGGATGGCCCCATGCCGGGGTATACGGCGACCCGGTGGTGCAGACCCCGGCTTTTGACCGCGTGGCCCGGGAGGGCATCCTGTTCAACCATGCCTATGTTTCCGCCCCTTCCTGCACTCCCTCACGGAATGCAATCCTGACCGGACAGTACCACTGGCGGCTGGGGCCGGGCTCCAACCTGTGGAGCACGCTGGACACCGCCATTCCCGTTTTCCCCCTTTTGCTGGAAGATGCGGGATATCAGATCGGACATTACAGGAAAAGCTGGGGTCCCGGCAAACTGGATGACTGGGAAAGGCACCCGGCGGGAAAGAATTACAACGAGGGCGGATTTGAAGCATTCCTTGCCGAAAGGACGGATGATGCTCCTTTCTGCTTCTGGCTGGGCTCCTGGGATCCGCACCGGCCGTATGATAAAGGGACCGGGATAGCCAGCGGAATGGACCCGGAACAGATCCGCCTTTTCGCATGCTTTCCGGATACCCAGGAGGTCAGGAGTGATGTGGCCGATTACTATTACGAGGTACAACGTTTCGACACGCTGGTGGCCCGCGCCATCCAGTTGCTGGAAGAGCACGGGGAGCTTGAGAATACAATCATTGTGGTTACCGGCGACAATGGCATGCCATTTCCCCGCTGCAAGGCCAACCTGTATGATTCCGGAACCAGAATGCCGCTTGCAGTCCGCTGGGGCTCGGGCATCAGGCAGCCCGGAAGAATACTGGATGATTTCGTCAGTTTGAGTGACTTTGCCCCCACCTTGCTGGAACTGGCCGGGGTGGAGATACCGCCGGTAATGACCGGCAAAAGCATGACCCGGCTGTTCAGTAGTACGGAGGACGGATTTGTGGATGAAAAAAACCGGGGTTACGTCCTTCATGGCAAGGAGCGGCATGTCCCCGCCCAGGAGGGGCACATGGGAGGGTATCCCTGCAGGGCCATCCGCACACACGATTTCCTGTATATCCGGAACTTCGAGCCCGACCGCTGGCCGTCCGGCACACCCGATTACCTGGAAGCGGCCATACCCTACTGCTGGCTCGGGGATTGTGACAACAGCCCCACCAAAACCTACATGGTGGAAAACAGGGAAGCAGATGCGCATCACCTCCATCTCTGGGAACTGGCATTCGGTAAACGTCCGGCCGAGGAGCTGTACGACTGCAGGGCGGACCCGGAACAACTGGTGAACGTGGCCGGTGAACCGGAATATGAAGAGATCCGGGAAGCAATGTCAGCCCGGCTGACGGAACAGCTGGAACTGACAGGTGATCCCAGGATACTGGGCAGCGGGGAACCGTTTGATACATATCCCTATTACGGAACGGGACCCAGGCATCCTTCCTATCAGCCGGAACAGGAATAACCTGGTCTCCTGTTCATACGATCATCGCCTGTTTGTCCCGCCATCAGTCACCGAAGCTGGTCTCCAGGTTGCGTGCGCAGATGACCCAGGGATGGTCGGGCGGCACATAGTTGACTTTTCCCACCACATCTTCCAGCGGGACAGGTTTCGTTCTTTCGCCGTCCACCGCCACCATCACCCCGAATTGTTCATTTTTGATATATTCGATGGCACTGGTACCAAGCCGGGTGGCCAGCAACCGGTCAGCCGCCGAAGGGGTGCCTCCCCGCTGCAAATGCCCCAGGATGGTGACACGGGTTTCCAGTCCGGTGATCTTCTGCAATTCCTCGGCCATTTTGATGGTGGAACCCCTGTACTCCGCATCCAGTTCCTTCAGTTGCTTTTTCAGTGCGGAACGCTGTTCATCTTCCGCATCATCCATTTTCTTTTCAATGGCCCTGATCTTGTTGGCACCTTCTCTCGTGATGGCCCCTTCAGCCACAGCCACGATACTGAAGCGCTTACCGCGGCTGACCCGCTCCAGGATGCTCTCGGCCAGCTTATCGATGGTATAGGGGATCTCCGGCAGCAGGATCGCATCCGCTCCTCCCGCCAGTCCCGCACCCAGCGCCAGCCATCCCACCCTGTGTCCCATGATCTCCACAATGATGATCCGGTGGTGACTGGAAGCCGTGCTGTGCAGGCGGTCAATGGCATCGGTGGCAATGCCCAGCGCCGTGTCAAACCCGAAGGTCACATCGGTACCCATGATATCATTGTCAATGGTTTTTGGCAGGGTGATGATGTTCAGCCCATGTTGTGAAAGGCGGTACGCATTCTTGAGCGTGCCTCCCCCGCCCAGACAGACCAGCACATCCAGGTGGTTCTTGTAATAATTCTCCACGATCACATCCGTCATATCCACGGTTTTCCCACCCATGGGCATCTTATGGGGTTTGTCCCTGCTGGTTCCCAGGATCGTTCCTCCCAGGGTAAGGATCCCGGAAAGCATTTTGTTGTCCAGCCTTTCCGAGCGGTTCTCCATCATTCCCCTGAATCCGTCCCTGAAACCGATCACCTGCAGTGATCCGTCACTTGCAGCGGATTTGCCCAGTCCCCGAATGGCTGCATTCAACCCCGGCGTGTCGCCGCCCGAGGTAAGGATCCCGATATGTCCGGACCGTTTGATCTTTTTCATAATATATCAGATTGGAAATCTTAAGTTATAAAAAACATGGATATATGCCCCGCCAGGTTATTTATCAAAGATACAAAGTATACCTTTTGTAGCCTTTCTGTGATCCTTTGAAGTTTTAATCAATTAAAGCTGCAAGGGCTGCCCCGATGAGACTGGATTGTTGAACGCCGGTGAATTGATAAAAGCGCTGTTTGTCGCCACTTAAGTATTTCCTGAAATACTTTTCAAACCGGGATTTGAAGTTATGCAGCTTGTAAAACACGGTCCCTTCGATGGTCAGCAAAACAGGGCGGTCCCGTGATGTCCCCTTTTCTGTTTTCAAAACCACGGAAGCCAGGTTAGCCGCAACAAGTTTTGCAGCACGATCAATCAGAGTGTCAATGATTCTGACACAGCTGGCTTCATCATCCCTGTTGCGTATACATATATTCAGCGGACCGCGGCCGGTTGCTGTAAATCGTATATAATCGTTTACCTCCCCGGTGGTCAGCTGATCCAAAGACAACAGGTTATTGGTTGTATCAGGGGTAAATACACCCTCATTTGCAGCGGTTTTCAGGACAGAGAGACATAGCCCGCCCAAATAGCCGCCTGAAAACATTTTCTCAAAAGTATATTTTCCCGGTTCATTGGTGGTACGATCGAAGACCAGATCGATATCTGTCCTGGGTGCTTTACCAAAGGCACCTGATTCTATGTTGATGATCTGCCTTCCGGATGGATCCAGATCCGGTTTTTTAAGTATGTTGCTGTTTTTCTCGATATAACAGGTATTGGTCCCTGTCCCCAGGATATAGCCGATATAGGAATCATATTCCTCACCGGCGGTGGCGGCTTTACCGGCCAGGAGCGTTGCTGCGGTATCATTCAGAAGGACTATCTTCTTTTCAGTCATACCGAGTGCCTCAAGAAGATTTTTCCCGATAAGCTGTCCCACCACATCCGGAGCCTGCACCTCCTTGCTGAACTGAAGCAGTATTCCGTCTTTATCGGGAAGTATCTCCGTAGGATAAGAAAAACAGAATCCGATACCATCAGCTTTTTCTGCCAAAGGTCTGACATAACCGGCCATGGTGTTAAAAAACGCTTCCCGGGAAATCTCCCCTTCAATTCCCGGCATTGCCTCGTTAACCATATCTGTCACATCCGGCTGTCCATTCCTTTTCAAACTCACCAGTCCCGCTCTGAAATTGGTTCCTCCGGCATCAATGGCAACGACTGGTACCTCAGTGAGAAATTCATGATCAGTTTCTATATATGTGGGTATCATCCTGAGAGAACTCTTTTTCCCTTCCAGACCCAGAAGCATTTCAGCGGTAAACCTATCAACCACCTTTTGCATATCAATATGGTCAGCCGTGATCCCATGTCTATTCAAAAAGAAATCAACTTTTTCCAGCATAATCTGTGCAATATAAACCAGTTCGTTGTATTCTTCAGGTACCCGTGCTTTCACAGTACTTTCATTGGACCCTGATTTTTTATTTAATAATACTCAAAAAACAGGGGATATTCACTGCAAGCATCGATCAATCGTTGTATTTTTATTGAACAATGGGTTTCAAAATTAACAGGACCTCCATGAGATATCTTGTGACCATCATCATGTATTCCATCCTCGGAGCAAGCGCAGGCTTTTCCCAGACCCTTGATTTTACTGCCGTCAGTGCCGAGGTGGACTTCTCCAGGACCCTGCAGGAATGGGACGGTTTTGGATTCAATTATGTGGAGACAGCGCATACCCCGGATATGGATGAATTTGCGCAGGAATACGGCGGGTTCAGCCTGCTGGATGAACAGGAGAAGAAAGCGATCATCGGGATGGTGTTCGGGGAGGACGGTCTCAGAGTGGGACTGGTAAAAATGTTCCTCGACGCCCTTCACCAGACCGAACCCGGGGAACCATTCGATCATGCGTATACCACTGAAAACATGAGGTATTTTGTCCGCGAAGGATTGAAAACCACCCGTGCCCGCGGTGGAGATCTCCAGATCATCACCACCATGTATGGCCCTCCCGGCTTCACCACGATGCAGAAAGTACACCGGGGACGCGACCTGGATCCTGCATACCGGGATGCCGTGGCAGATTACATGGTGGACTGGGTGCGGTTCCTCAGGGAAGAGGAGCACCTGCCCGTGAAATACCTGTCCCTCCACAACGAAGGAGAGGACTGGAGACGTTGGAACCAGCAGGGTTACACCGAGCATGCCGGCCACGACTACAACCTCTTCTGGCCTCCGGAACAGGTGACCGATTTCCTGAAGCTGATGCCCGTTAAACTTAAAGCAGCGGGACTTGAAGAAGTGGGGATCACCCCCGGTGAGACCACCAACTGGTACCGATTCAGCACCTGGGGATACGTGGAAGCCATCCTGCAGGACCCTGAGGCCCTGCTACAGCTGGATCTGATCACCAGTCACGGTTTCTACAGCGGCAGTTACGGGCGATGGTTCGGAGAGCATAAGGGTGCGGGTATTGACCGGCTGCGGGCGGCCAGGCCCGATCTGCACGCCTGGGTCACCTCTACCAGCTGGAGCAACATGGATGCCTTTAATATCAAGGAGATGCACGGGAACATCTACACGGCCAGAGTGAACGGGATCATTCCCTGGGCCGGGATCCAGCGTCCACCCCACTGGGTGGGGGGAGACCCCAACCCGGGCTCGGCGTTCACGGTAGGCGAGGACGGGAATTACAAAGTGAGACCCGGGTACTACTTCTACAAGCAGATCACCCGTGCCGGTCAACCGGGTATGGCAGTTGCGCAGGCATCGGCCATGGATTCTGAAATCGCCGTGATCGCTTTTTCGTCCAATGGTACACCGAATCCCCATGCCTTTATTGTAACGAATATTAAAAAAGAGGGGCAAAAAGTGGCCGTTACTGTCAAAGGTGCCGTTGCCACCGTTTTTGAGGCCTACAGGACCACCCAATCACCTGAGGACGGGGATGTAGATCATGTTGATGAGGCATATGTTCCTCTGGGAAAATTCCCGGTCATCAAGGGAATGATCATCTACACCGCCCCGGCCGGAAGTGTGACCACCTTTTTCGCAGCAGAACACTAACCTGAACAAAATCAGATCATGAAAGCAGCTTTTCCAGCGCGCCTGCTAGGGGTATGCCAGCGTGGCTTACTGGTATCTGGAAAGGCCTTCAAAACTGACTCCCATCCCCACCAAAGAGAACGGAAACTGCAGCGGGTCATCAACTTCAGTGACATGCACCGCTGGAGGCACGAATGGAGAAAAAATACCGGTCACGGGTCCAATCCCTGGGGCAATGAGCACCAGTGCAGACCCGGATCAGAGCAGGATCTCCCTGCAGTACTCCACGCACCTGGCAGTCTCCTTCACGGCATCTGAACCTTCGGGGATCTCATATTCCAGTTCGATGTCGCAATGGATCGGCCATTGATTGTCACGGATCAGCGTGAGAATATCGGCAATGGGAGTATCCCCTTCGCCCCAGGGCATGTTGGTATCTGCCGGATCGGCATCCCGGGCAGTCTTATCCTTCAGGTGGATGCTGAAGATGCGGTGGTGCAGTTTCCCGATGATATCGTTGGGATGTTTGCCCGTGGCGCCGAAGTAGTGGCCCACATCAAAATTCAGCATGTTTTTCGGTGAATATGCCAGAAACTCCTCGAAATTGAAATCCGGGTCGCCCGGCTGTCCGTGGTTGTGGAAGATGGCAAACATATCGTGCTTTTCCGCGAACCGGCCCAGCCGTATGCAGGCTTCGTGTCCGATCTCGTTGCTGACCCCCTTTGCTCCCATGGCCCTGGCTGCATTGAATGCATAGTCGATTTCTTCATCGCTCCACTGCGCGGGGGAAAATTTCACGATATGGATCTGGACACCGGAATCGTTGAACATTTTCCAGAGGTCCATGTATTTTTCCATGGGGACCGAAAGGCGCCACTCGCGCTGCCTCTTCCTGGCCTCCTCTTCCGGCCAGGCATGCAGGGGCGGGATCCCAGCAAAGGCTTCCGCCACATCACCCATCAGTTCAATGGAGCTGATCCCTGTCTCCCGGCAGTAACGCAGCACATCTTCGGCCGAGGATGGCATGCCCCTCCAGCTGTAGGTGATCGCCCCGATCTGGACCCCGTTGAAACTGGAGCCGGGTTGGTCTTCCTTCCCTCCGGCACAACCCCGGAACAAGGCAGCAACAATCACGACGGCAACAACCATGGAGGCCCTTTCTGCAATAATCGAGGGTAAGCTTTTATGGATTTTCGTTCTTATCATGGGCAAATATGCTTAAGCGATGATCGGAAAACCGCGCAATTTACACATAATCCGGCTGATTCTTCGGTCCGGCAGGCCGGTTTTGTACAAATATGGGTTAAATTGCGTATCATGCACCCGAGGCCCACACTCCTTCTGGACAAAACAAAGTGCCTGGCGAACATCGAAAGGATGGCACGGAAGGCAGAACGGCACGGACTGGGATTCCGGCCCCATTTCAAAACCCACCAGTCTGCCGTGATCGGCGAATGGTTCAGGGAGTTCGGGATCTCAGCGATCACGGTATCCTCCTTCAGCATGGCGGAATATTTTGCCGCGGCAGGATGGAAGGATATCCTGGTGGCCTTCCCGTTCAACCCTGCAGACCTGGACAGGCTCAACCGGCTGTCGGAGCATCATGCTGTTTCCATCCTGGTGGACAGCCTGGAAACCCTTCAATCACTGGGGAAAATCCGGCGCAGGACTCCTTGTTATATCGATATCGACACCGGGTACGGCAGAACGGGGGTCAGGTCGGATGACCCGGACCAGGTGGAGCGGATCATCAAAAGATCCGGTGCGGTCGTGAACCTGGATTTTGCAGGTTTTTACTGTCATGCGGGAGATTCCTACCGGGCCGGGGGAGAGGCCGAACGGGATGAGATCCACAGGAAGGCTTTATCTGACCTCAGGGCTCTCAGGGAACAATTCCGCCGGTCGGACCCGCAGGTATTATACGGAGATACACCCAATTGCAGCACGCAGGAGGATTTTGAAGGGATCGACACGATCACCCCCGGCAACTTTGTTTTTTATGACCTGTTCCAGTGCTCCATCGGCTCCTGCCGGGAGGAAGAGATCGCGGTGACCGTGGAATGTCCGGTGGCCAGCAAATACCCCGGTGAACGAAAAGTCCTCATTCACGGGGGAGCAGTCCACTTTTCCAAAGAAGCGCTGCAACTGGACGGCACAACGGTGTTCGGCAAGGTCGCAGCTTTCGGGAACGGGGCCGGACCGGTTTACCTGTCAGAGATCTCCCAGGAACACGGGATCCTCAGGAACTGTCCTGCCGAATTTTTCGACCGGGTGCGGATCGGGGACATGCTCCGTTTCCTGCCGGTTCACTCCTGCCTCACCGCAAACCTCATGGGCGGATATGTGACCACGGATGGAAAGCAGATCGGG
>DSEO01000357.1 GCA_011056635.1 Bacteroides sp. | reverse complement strand
TGGAGGGATTCCTGGGCAGCTTTCCGGGAGGAGCCCTGATCATTTCCCATGACCGGGCCTTCCTGGACCAGGTTACCAACCGCACCATTGAACTTTCGCTTGGGAAACTGTACGACTACCGGGTCCCCTATACCAAATATACCGTGCTGAAGGAGGAGCGTATTACCCACCAGCGGGCGGCCTATGAAAACCAGCAGAAAATGATCCAGGACGCCGAAGAATTCATCAGCAGGTTCAGGTATAAAGCGACCAAGGCCGTCCAGGTACAGTCACGGATCAAACAGCTGGATAAACTGGACCGGCTCGAGGTGGAGCAGGAAGACAACCGGGTGATGAACCTGAAATTTCCCCCTGCCAGGCGGTCCGGCACCATCGTATTTGAGGCTGTGGGACTGGGAAAGCGATTCGGGGAACTGGTGGTGCTTGAGGAGGTGAACCTGATGATCCAGCGGGGCGACAAGGTTGCGTTCGTGGGAAGGAACGGCGAGGGGAAGACCACCCTTTCCAGGATCCTGGTGGGCGAACTGGACCATACGGGAAAGCTGAAAAGGGGTCACAATGTGGAAATGGGATATTTTGCCCAGAACCAGGATGAGATCATGGACGGGAACCTGACCGTGATGGAGACAGTCGACCGTGTGGCGGTGGGGGAGATCCGGACCAGGATCCGGGATATCCTGGGGGCATTTCTTTTCAGCGGGGAGGATGTGGACAAGAAGGTGAAGGTGCTTTCCGGGGGTGAACGCTCCAGGCTGGCTATGGCCAGGATGTTGCTGCAGCCCTTCAACCTGCTGATCCTGGATGAACCTACCAACCACCTGGATATGCATTCCAAGGACATTCTGAAAAATGCATTGCTGGCTTACGATGGTACGCTTATTGTGGTTTCCCACGACAGGGAATTCCTGGACGGACTGGTCGACAAGGTCTATGAATTCAGGGACCATTCCGTCAGGGAGCATCTGGGCGGGATCTATGATTTTCTCAGGCGGCGCAGGGTCAGTTCCCTCAGGGAGATTGAACGGAAGCAGCCGCAGGAAACAGGGACGGTCACCGGTAAGAAGAGTCAGCGGACCGGGTATGAAGCGCGGAAGGAGCAGGAGAAAAAGATCAGGAAGGTGTCCAGGCGGGTCAAGATTCTCGAGCAGGAAATTGAGGAAATTGAGGCCGGTATGGCTGCCATGGACAAACTGCTCGTTGACCCTGCCAATGTAACCGGCATGCACGTATACGAAGATTATGAAAAGCTCAGGGCCAGGCATGACCAGACCCTGGAAGAGTGGGAAAAGCAGACCATCCTGCTGGAAAGGATGAAGGGATAAGGAATTTGACTAATTTTGAGGAATATGGGAAGAATGAAATTGAGGGTCACAGGCATCATGGCAGTCATTGTCCTGCTGGGAGGTTGCGGTACCACGAAACAGACTGCTCCCACAGCATCCGCCGAATACCTGGCGGCATTGTACAATCCCAGTGAGCTCTCCCTCCATCCCGATTACTCCCTGTTCCATGAAAGCGACCGTTCTTCCATGCTTTACATCAGGGCTTATCCCGGTGAACTGCGGTTCAGCCAGACCAACGAGCAGGCGGAATACAGGGCCCTGGTGGGATTCCATTACAGATTGATCGAGCTGAATCCGGCAAGCATGGAGGGAGTGCTTGTGGATTCCGCCTCGGTAACCTATAAACTGCTGAAGCAGGACGAAGGCCGCCCTGCTTTCTTCGGCTCCATCCCCATCCCTGCCAGGTCCGGTTACCGCTACCTGCTGAGGGTTGAGGCGCGGGACCTTCAGCGGGGAAGCATCGGCCTGGATTACCTGTATGTGGATAAAACCAATCTCTACGGTGCGCAGAATTTCAAGGTGATCTCCCTTGCGTCGGGTTACCCCAAATTCATGAATTTTTTTCTGCCGGGAGAGAAGTTCAATCTCCGCTACCGGGATCCTTCCGTCGACACGGTTTATTTGGATTATTACCGCTCGCAAAGCGAATTACCCCGTCCCCCCGTGACGGCAAGCGTGGATTACACCATGGATCATTCTGCCGATACGAGCTTTGTGTATCCGCTGGTCGATAGTGTTCATTTCGACCTGGTCCGGGATGGGATGTATTTTTTCCGGGTAGACCCCGAAAAAGATGAAGGACTCACCCTTTTCAATTTCGGCGGGTCATTCCCCGAGGTGAAAACACCCACCGAACTGATGGAACCCATTTTTTACCTGGCCACACTGGCGGAATACAGGGACCTCAGAAGGGAATCGAACCGGAAGCTGGCCGTGGATGATTTCTGGCTGAAGCGGGGGAACAGCGTAGAAAGGTCCAGGGAACTGATCCGGGTATACTATAACCGGGTGGTCTATTCCAACCTCTATTTCACATCCAACAAGGAAGGATGGAAAACCGACCGGGGGATGATCTTTATCCTGTTCGGTCCCCCCGCCAGGATCCGGATGACGGGTAACGGTGAACGCTGGTACTATTATGAGCGAAGGAAAAGCAAAGCGGTGGAATTCCGTTTCGACCGGAAGCCCAATGTGTATTCCTACGACCACATGGTATGGGCGCGGACACCCGAATCGCAGGTCCTCTGGAACGAGGCGATCCGGTCATGGAGGAACGGCAGGGTTTACTCACCAGGATCCTGACATGGCAAAGCGCGACAGTCTCATATTCGGAATCCATCCGGTGCTGGAAGCGCTGGATTCAGGCAGGGAACTGGACAAGGTGCTCGTGAGGCGCGACGCCGGTTCCGTTCAGATCAAACAGCTTCTTGATCAGCTGCGCCTGCATGAGATCCCCGTTCAACGGGTTCCCCTGGAAAAACTCAACAGCATTACCTACAAGAACCACCAGGGTGTGGTTGCCTACCTTTCTGAGATTTCCTACAGCAATATCACCACTTTGCTCCCTTCCGTCTATGAAGCAGGGGAAGATCCCCTGATCGTGTTGCTCGACGGTGTGTCCGATGTGCGGAATTTCGGAGCCATTGCCCGGAGTGCGGAATGCGCCGGGGCGCATGCCATCGTGATTCCGGCAGCCGGAAGCGCCCGGATCAATGCAGATGCCGTTAAGGCCTCGGCCGGCGCCCTTCACCGGATTCCTGTTTGCCGCCACGGGGATCTGGCATCCATCTCCCGTTTTCTTCAGGAGAGCGGATTGCGGCTTTTTGCGGCCACCGAAAGGGCGGAGAAAAGCTGTTTTGAAACGGATATGAAGGGTCCGGCCGGAATTATCCTGGGTTCCGAGGAGCGGGGAATTGCCGCAGCGCTTCTGCGGATGGCGGACCTGCATGTATCCATCCCCCTGAAAGGGCATATTTCATCGCTGAATGTGTCCGTGGCTGCCGGGATCCTGCTCTTCGAAGTGATCCGCCAGCGCAGCATTATTCCAGGGGCAGCTGCCGGTTGAAGCTCTCCTCAAGGGAAATGAAGGTCTCCGTCCGCGCGATCCCCGGGATGGATTGTACCTTATCCACCAGCAGGTGTTTCAGGTCCTCATTATCCCTGGTAAATAACTTGATGAAAATGGAATATCCGCCAGTAATATAATGGCACTGCGTAATTTCGGGAATCTCCCTCAGGCGGGCAACCACTTCCGGATAGAGACTGGCACTGTCCAGGAATATACCCACGTAGGCACAGGTATGAAACCCCATTTTTTTCGGGCTCAGAATGAATTCCGACCCTGTGATCACCCCCAGTTTGGTCAGCCGCTGAATGCGCTGATGAACGGCTGCCCCGGATACCTTGCATTCCCGGGCTACCTCCAGGTAAGGGATCCTTGCATTTTTTGTGATCAGTGACAGGATCTTCCGGTCCAGGTCGTCGATTTGATGTGTGTCTTCCATGTGTGACAGTGGGCTAAGTGAATGAGTCGTCTAAAATAGTTACAATCTGAAAGATAATCACAGATTAATCATGTGATTTTAAACATATTCTCCGGTGATTGCTTTCAATTAGCCTGCCCCAGCTTCCTGAAATCATCCCCGGTGGGATTCTGGAAGACCCGGAGATCAAATTCCGGCATAATGGCAAGGATGTGGTCAAATATGTCAGCCTGAACCGCTTCATACTTGGCCCATTCCTGCTCCTTCGAGAATACGTAGATTTCCAGGGGAAGTCCTGTCTCAGTGGGTTGGAGGTGCCTCACCAGGAAGGTCATATCATCGTGTATCTGGGGGTGATTGTGCAGGTAGTTTTCAAGGTATTTCCTGAATGTTCCCAGGTTGGTCATCCTCCTGCCGTTGGTCACCGTGGTCATATCCAGGTCCAGGGATGCGTTGTACGCTTCGATCTCTTTTTCCTTTTGGTTGATATAATCTTTGAGCACGTAATATTTCCTGAATTTTTCAATCTGGTCCCCGGTCAGGAACGAGACACTCTTCATGTCGATATTGACGGACCTTTTGATCCTTCTTCCCCCCGATTCTTCCATGCCCTTCCAGTTGCTGAAGGATTCGGAGACCATCGCGTAGGTGGGGATGGTGGAGATGGTCTTGTCCCAGTTCTGGACCTTTACCGTGTTCAGGCTGATGTCGATGACGGTCCCGTCGGCACCATACCTGGACATGGTGATCCAGTCACCCACCGATACCATCTTGTTGCCCGAGAGCTGGATGGACGCCACAAAGCCCAGAATGGTATCTTTGAATACCAGCAACAGCACGGCTGCGACCGCGCCAAGGCCTGCAATCAGGGTCATCGGCGCTTTTCCGCTGAAGATGGAAATGACCAGGATGAGCGCAAGGAAATAGAGGAGGATCTTCACCACCTGCACATAACCCTTGATGTTCCTTCCCTTGGAAATGGGCAGTGTGTTGTAGATCTCATGCAATGCATTGATCACGGAATCAAACACCAGCAGGATCAGGATGACCATGTAGGACTGGACCACGTTCCCCAGGAAAGTGACCAGTCTGGGGGCCTCGAAGATATACTGGAGGGAATAAAAAACGATCAGGGCGGGGGCAATGTGCGCCAGCCGGTTGAATACCCTTCTTTGAACAAATATGTCATCCCAGTGGGTCTTCGATTTCCGGGCAATTCGCGTAATGGAGGCAACGATGATCTTCCTGATGACGTAATCAGCCAGCAGGGCCAGTCCCGCCGTGACCAGGATCACCGTGCCATTCTCCAGGACGATGGCCAGATTTTCAGATAATCCGGCCCTGACAAGCAGTTCCTGGTATGCAATAATCCACTTTTCGATCACGGGGCGCTGAATAATGATTATCTTGCAAAATTAGAAATTTAATTCTCCAAAAAAACTGACATGATTCGCTCAGCTGTTTATTTCCTGTCGGTAATTCTCCTTACATTTTTCCAACCCTTGCTTTCTCAGACATTTGATGACTGGTTTACGGAAGGAGTGATGCGTGTGGACCTGGTGTTTACAGGTACGGCCGAAACGACAGACTATGCATTTTCAGGGATCAGAAAGGAGCTGTACTACAGCGGCCCCAGGCGCACACTGATGGATCCTTTTGATTACGGTGACCATCAATTCCTGGTCAGGGATGCGGTCAGCGGGACGTTGATCTTCAGGCATACCTATTGCACACTCTTCCGGGAATGGCAGACCACCAGTGAGGCCGATACCCTGAAAAAAGCCTTCCCCCATGTGATCCGGTTCCCCTGGCCGAAAGGCCGGGTGATCCTGGAGATCCATGACCGCGATGATGCGGGGATTTTCCAGTGTGCATGGACAGGCATCCTGGATCCATCGACGCTCTATGCAGATCCCGGCCATTCACAGCCTTTTGAAGCCGTTGACCTGGAGATAAACGGTCCCCCCGGGGAAAAGGTGGATATCCTGTTCCTTGCCGAAGGATACGGAGCAGAGGAAATGGACAAGTTTATTGCGGATGCCGGCAGGTCTGCGGATTATATTTTTTCGGAGGAGCCTTTTAAAAGTCACAGAAAAGCATTCAATATCCGGGCCGTGAAATCGGTCAGCCAGGATTCGGGTACGGATATCCCGGGTCAGGGGATCTGGAAGAACACCATCCTGAACTCCAGTTTTTACACCTTCGGACTTGAGCGCTACATGACCACACTCGACTTCCGCTCAGTGTGTGATGTGGCATCCAACGCCCATTACGACCAGATCTATATCCTGGTAAACACTCCCAAATATGGCGGGGGAGGGATTTACAACCATTACAGCATTTCCTCGGCGGATAATGAAAAATCCAGGGAAGTGCTGATCCATGAGTTCGGTCACGCCTTCGCAGGGCTCGGGGATGAATATTACACTTCTGCAGTGGCGTACAATGATTATTTCAATCTGCAGGCGGAGCCCTGGAACCCGAACCTGACCACCCTGGTTGATTTTTCCTCCAAATGGAAAGACATGGTCCGGGAGCGCACCCCGGTGCCCACTCCGCCCCTGGACAAATACAGGAAGACCGTCGGGGTCTATGAAGGCGGAGGCTACGTATCCAAAGGGATATACCGGCCCATGATCGATTGCAGGATGCATTCCAACGACGCCACCTTCTGCCCGGTATGCAGTAGGGCCATCGAACGGATGATCAGGCGCCATACCGGCGGCTAGCCCGCTTTTTTATCACAGTTGAAGGTCAGAGGTATAACTTAATGTTTATATTTGTTGATCAGCAAATATAACTCGCAATTGGTGAAACGGTTATCGGATGATGAAATACTTGCTGGAATTAAGAAACGGGATAACCGCGTTCTCCAATATGTGTATAAAAACTCCTTCAACCCGGTCAAACAACTGATCCTGAACAATGCTGGTTCAGAGAATGATGCAGAAGATATCTTTCAGGAAGCGCTGATCATTATTTTCCGCAAACTGAAAGAGAATTCGGGACTGGACCTGAGTGCAAGCTTCGGTACCTACATCTATTCCATCTCCCGTTTGCTCTGGCTGAAGCATCTCCGTGAGATCAGGAAGATCGAGATCGATCCGCTGAACCGGGATATGGAGGAACGCATTGAGTTTGAAGAGCCCTCACCGGTCCAGGACAAGGATCTCAGGATGGCCATCTACCAGCGTACGCTGTCCATCATTCCTGAGGACTGCCAGAAGATCCTGCGGCTCACAGCACAGGATATCTCTTCCAGGGAAATCGCCCGTCAGCTTGGATTCAGGAGCGAAGGGTACGTGCGCAAACGCCGGCACTTCTGCAAGGAATACCTGGTGGGTAAGATCAAAGAGGATGCAGATTACCGGGCCATGTTCGAAGAATAGGCCCGGGTGTTACAAAAAGCCGCACCGTTATGAACCGATGCGGCTTTTCAAACATTGCTTTTTACCCGCCGGGCTATTTTTTCAGAACTTTTTTAAGAACCGTCTCCTTGTCCAGTTTCTTCAGGCAGAAGAACCAGTCCAGGCAATGCACATCCGGGTCTTTGGAGTCCATCCGTTCCTTGGCAGTACCGCATGAACCGGCTGTCGGAACAATGACGTCATCTCCCGGGCGCCAGTCCGCCGGCGTCGCAATGTTGAACGCGTCGGCTGTCTGAAGTGCGATCAGCACCCTGTAAAGCTCGTCGAAGTTCCTGCCCAGGCTCAGTGGGTAGTAGATAATGGTACGGATAATCCCCTTGGGATCCACGTAAAATACGGCCCTGACCGCCTTGGTGGTGTCCTCATTGGGCTGGATCATGCCGTATTTGCGGGCAACGTCCATCTTGATATCCTCGATCAGCGGGAAGTTCACCTCAATATCCTTCATCCCCTTGTATTCGATCTTCTCCTTGATGGTACGCAGCCATGCAATATGGCTGTAAAGCCCGTCCACGGAAAGTCCCACCAGTTTGCAGTTCGCTTCATTGAATTGCTTCTCCAGGGAAGCGAAAGCCATGAATTCGGATGTGCAGACCGGGGTGAAATCCGCAGGGTGACTGAAAAGGATGGCCCAGCTACCCTTATAATCTGACGGGAAATTGATATTGCCCTGGGTGGTTACCGCCTTGAATTCCGGAGCGGGATCACCGATCCTCGGCATTGAGAAAACTGTTTGTTCGTCCATAATTGTGAATTTTCAGAATGTATAAATATTTGTTAGTAATTGAAATCCAGTCCCTTCGCCACTTTTTCCGCCAGTTCCTTATCAGCCCTGCGGAAATGATCCAGCTGGCGCCGAATGATCTCGTCTCTCTTTGGTCCGCTGATACCTTTCATGGAGCCAACGATGTTGATGACCGTATGCTCCCTTTCATCCTCGGTCATTACCTTGCGGAACAGGTCTCCCGGCTGCGTGAAGTGATCGTCATCATGCTCGTTCCTGTCGTAAGAATCGGCCATATCACTGTCCAGCCTGAATGCAGGTTCCTTATAGGATCTGTCGGCTTCGATGTCATCAAAACTGTTGGGGTAATAGTTGGGATTGTCACCCTGGTTCCCATCCACCTGCATCATTCCGTCCCGCTGATAGTTGTGGACCGGAGCGACCGGCCGGTTCACCGGGATCTGTTCATAGTTGGCCCCCAGCCTGTAGCGGTGGGCATCCGGATAGGCTGAAATACGTCCCTGCAGCAGCTTGTCCGGAGAGAGGCCGATCCCGTCGATCACATGGGAAGGAGCAAAGGCTGCCTGCTCCACATCCGCAAAATAGTTGCGGGGAAGTTCATTCAGTTCCATCACACCCACCTCGGTCAGGGGATAATCCGAATGCGGCCAGACCTTGGTGATATCGAAGGGATTCCACCTGAATTTTGCGGCCTGTTCATCGGTCATCACCTGGATCTTGAGCGACCATTTTGGGAAATCTCCCTTTTCAATGGCAGCAACCAGGTCGCGCTGTGCATAATCCGGGTCCTTACCCCTGAGTTCTTCTGCCCGGGCCCCAGTGAGCCCCCTGTTTCCCTGCATGGTCTTGAAGTGGAACTTCACCCATACCCGCTCGTTTTTTGCATTGATCATGGAGAAGGTATGGCTCCCGTATCCGTTCATGTGGCGGTAACCGTCAGGTGTACCCCTGTTGCTGAAGAGGATCATCACCTGGTGCAGACTTTCAGGATTCAGGCTCCAGTAGTCCCACAACATGTTGGCACTTTTCAGGTTTGTTTTGGGATCCCGTTTCTGGGTATGGATGAAATCCGGGAATTTCTTGGGATCCTTGATAAAGAATACGGGGGTGTTGTTCCCCACCAGGTCCCAGTTCCCGTCCCCGGTATAAAATTTCACGGCGAATCCCCTCGGATCCCTTTCCGTATCTGCACTTCCCCTTTCACCTCCCACTGTGGAGAATCTTACGAAAACCCGGCATTCATTTCCCACCTTGCTGAACAATTTGGCCTTTGTGTAGCGGGTAATGTCACCGGTGACCCGGAAAGTCCCGAAAGCACCGGTTCCCTTCGCATGGACCACCCTTTCGGGTATCCTTTCGCGGTTGAAGTGAGCCAGTTTCTCATGCAGGAAGTGATCCTGGAGCAGGATGGGCCCCCTCCTTCCTGCGGTCAGGCTGTCCTCGACTTCAAAGTAAGGTCTGCCTGATGCGGTGGTCAGTTTCTTTTTCTTCTTTTCACTCATGGTTCAAAATTTTATCAGGTTAGCTACGCTGTATTTCGTTTGTTTCGATGGTTTACTTATGCTTCACTGTTTTACTTAGGTTTTACTGGGTTACTTGTGCTTTACGGGTTTACTTTGGTTTTACTGGTTTACTTGTGCTTCACTGGTTTACTTGTGCTTCACTGGTTCACTTGTGCTTCACTGGTTCACTTAGGTTTTACGGGTTTACTTGTGCTTTACGGGTTTACTTTGGTTTTACTGGTTTACTTGTGCTTCACTTTTTTCCCACGAACTTTCCGTTGATCTGAAGCCGGATCTCCTCCACACGAAAACCGGGGATCTCTTTCTTTTTGAAATAATCTTTCAGAACCAGATCCAATTCCTGGTCCACATAATCTTCGATCTCTTCCGATTCGGTGCAGTACAGGTGGTGATGTTTTTCCGTAAGCGCATCGTACCTCATCACATCTTTTTCTGTCTTGACCCTGCTCAGCAGCTGATT
>DSEO01000360.1 GCA_011056635.1 Bacteroides sp. | reverse complement strand
AGGATCAGGAATGAAAACAGCGTTCTCATCATGTGAGGTTGTTTGGTTTCTATCTAAGGACAAACTACCCGGTCAGAAGTTGCATCCGGGACGATTAATCCTCCCTTTGAAGCCGGGTTGAGAATGAGAGCAGGCGCGATCTGAAACGGATCCCCGCAATATCTCCATCCTCATCTTTCTGTGCCAGGAGGGACAGATCGGCGCCCGTGAGCCTGTTGATGCCTCTGATCCCTGAATTGGCGATGGTCCACAAAGAGATCTCGTTTTCCTCGGTGAAATCTTCGAACATCTGTTGCAGGTCTATGGAGGAAAGCTGTTGAATGGAAAGACCCGTCATATGGACCGACCCGGCAGGCAATGCAAGGGGTGTGATCCTGTCGAAAACACCTTCATCCATGATACCCGGAGCCGGATAATCCAGGACCGCGATCCGGATGCGCTCCTGCAGTTCTCTTTCTCTTCCGGCCAGGTTGACCGAGTCCCCGGGTCCGGTCAGAAGAATGCTTTCTTTTTCAAAAGGCCCTGCCGCATTTTTTTCCCCCGAATCTTTTCCTGTCAGCTCGGGAGGGTCCGGGTTTTTTTTGATGGATAAAGTGACCGGCTCACTCGCCAGCATCTCATTTTCAGGGATCACCGGAGCAAATGATTCCATTCCCGGATCGTCCGTTACCCCTTCTCCTTCAGGAACATATTCCCGGAGCTCCGATTCCAGCAAAGGGGTCTGACCGGGAAAAACCGGGCTGATCTTTGTCAGGGTGATCAGCAATGCAATGGCCGCCGCGGCAGAAATGACACTCACCCAGAGTACCCTCCGGGAGATAGGTTGATGCTTTTTCAAAGCGTGTTTTCCCGGAAATTCCACCCGGGGCGGAACGAGCTTTGTCTTTTTCCACGCAAGCCATGCTTGTCTTTTCGCGTCATCCGCTCCCAGCAGGGATTCATGGCTCTTCTCCTGTTCGGGCGAAAGATCGCCTTCCAGCCGGGCGATGGATAAAAGCTCAAAGTTCTCATTCGAAATTTCCTCTCCCGCAGCCGGAATGTTTTTCTTCAGTCTGTCCCGGTCCGGAAAGGCGATCTCTTCTTCTGAAAGCACCCAGGATTCCAGACCTTCCGCCGGTCCCCCGCAATCGGGATTGAGCAACAGAAAATCACGGAGCATTTGCTGTTCTCCGGCAGACAGCCTTCCTTCCGCCAGATCAAGCAGGAAGGCTTCATAATTATTTCTGTGTATCTCCCGCATCATATGACCCTTTCCAAACTTCCAATATATTGCTTCAGGAAAATCCTGGCCCTGTAGATGTAAACCTTCACCTGGGTCTCCGACAAGCCGGTGATCCCGGCGATCTCCCTGTAGGAATAACCTTCGTAATCCCGCAGCATGAGGACCGACCGCTGATCCTCCGGCAGTCTCTTGACGGCTTCCTCCAGCACCTCCCCCAGGTCGGAATAGTGTCCGTTGTGCGACGGTTCTTCCATTTCACTCAGTTCTTCCCCTTGATAACGTTTTTCCTTCCGGATATAATCGATCATGGTATGATAGGCTGCGGTAAAAAGGTAGGTCTTCACTTTCAGGGCGGAGACCGACTCCAGTTTTACCCACAGCTTTTCAAAAACATCCTGTACCACATCCTCTGACATATGCGCATCCCTGAGGTTTTTCAGTACAAACCTGTAAAGATTATCCGCATATGCATCCACTGCTCTGTTATAATCCTCTACCGTCATTTTAGTTAACAGTGTAAGCATTTATAAGACGAAACCGGGGATTGAAAGTTACAGTGAGAAAATAAATAAATGAGAAAAAACTTGACTTTTTCATACCGGGTATTTAATTTTGACTGAACGTTCAGTCATAAAATATGTCGCCCAGGACCAAAGCACAGATCGAAAAGATACGGGATGACCGCAGGAAGCAGATCATGAATGTTGCACTTCACCTGTTTGCCACAGAGGGGTATGCCCACTGTACCATTGCCATGCTCGCTGCCCGGACCGGAATTTCCAAGGGACTGATGTATCATTATTTCAACAGCAAGGAAGCGCTGCTGGAGGCGATCATTGAAGAGGGACTGGACGAGGTCATGAATCTGTTCGATCCCAACCGTGACGGAGTCCTCACTTCCCGCGAGTTCATTGATTTTATCAGGAAAGTTTTCGCTGTCATGCGCAGCGATAAGGAATTCTGGGTACTCTATGTGAGTGTCATCATGCAACCCAGGGTCAAGGAGCATCTGACCGATAAACCCATCATCAGGTCTATCGAACAGTTTTTACAGATTTTGATGGAATATTTTACCAGGAAAGGTTTTGATGATCCCAACCTGGAGGTGCTGACCCTGTCCGCGATGATTGAGGGTCTCGGGATCCTGATGGTCTATACGTATCCCGAAATGAAATTTCCCGATGAGTTACTTGAAAAATATGAGAAAAGGATCATTGAGATGTATCAGTAAACAGGAATTCGCATCCAAACTGCAAACCATGAAAAATAACAGCAACGTGATGAAAATTGTATTTCAGATAACAGCCATCTTATTGATGGGCTTTCTGCCGGGCCCGGCCCCTGCCCAGGGACTCTCGCCCGGGGAAATCGTGAAGAAAGCCAATGACAAGTTTTCGGGAGAAAAGTCCAGCAGGAGTGTGATGTCCATGACCATCGTCAGACCCACGTGGGAAAGGACCATCGGGTTCAAGAGCTGGACCCTGGGCGATGATTACGCACTGACCCTGATCACTGACCCTCCCGGGGAAAGGGGGCAGACCTTCCTGAAAAGAAAGAATGAGATGTGGAACTGGAACCCGACCATCAACCGGTTGATCAAGCTCCCTCCCTCCATGATGTCCCAGGGCTGGATGGGCTCAGATTATACCAATGAGGATATCCTCAACGAATCCTCTGTGGTGGAGGATTATGATCATGAAATGATGGGAGAGGAATTTGTCCTTGACCGCCTCTGTTATAAGATCAGACTGACGGCCAAAGAGGATGCGGCAGTGATCTGGGGCCATCAGGTGCGCTGGATCGATAAAGCTGATTTTCTTTTCCTGAAAGCCGAAATGTACGATGTGGATGGCTACCTGGTAAGAACGGAACTCGGCTCGGATTTGAAAATCATGGACGGAAGGCTGATCCCCACCCGTCTTGAGCTGATCCCCGCAGAAGAAGAGGGCCATAAAACCATCGTTGAGATCGAAGAAATAACCTATAACATCGCCATCGACGAATCCTTTTTTTCACAACAGCAGATGAAAAGGGTCCGTTAATGAATGATTTTGACCATTGTCAATCATTAAATTACAAAAAGCATGATTGAAAAAAACATGACGCTTGCATGGAGGAACCTCTGGAGAAACAGGAGGCGCACGCTGATCACAGCTGCATCGGTTTTTTTTGCCGTGCTGTTCGCGGTTGTTATGAGATCCCTTCAACTGGGATCTTATGGGACCATGTTCCGGAATGCCATTGAATCCTATTCGGGATATATCCAGATCCAGCAGGAAGATTACTGGGAGAATAAGACAGTGGATAACACCTTTCCATATGAACCCGGGCTACGGGAGCAGCTTACCTCAGATAAAAACGTGCTGGAAACGATACCCCGGTTCGAATCTTTTGCACTTGCTTCAAGCGGACCGACGACCAGAGGGGTCATGGTCATGGGTATTCATCCTGAAAAAGAACAGCATCTTTCAAAGGTATCCGAGAAGCTTGTGAAATACCGCCTGACCCCGGATGCTGTTCAGGCCATCCGTGCGGAACCGCAAATCCCGGATAAGGTGAAAGAGCTGCTGGACCTTTATGAAAGCCATTCCTATACAGGTACTAAGAGGCTGCAACTGGACCTGAAAATAGATGATGATGATGCGGAGGACCTGATGCCGGTAATCCTTCAGCATGCACGGTTTGACAACGGTCACATCCAGCTGGGAGAACCAGGTGCCTGGGTGGGTGAAAAGCTCTCCCGTTACCTTGGGCTTGAGATCGGAGATTCCATTGTGCTCATCGGCCAGGGTTACCACGCCAGCACAGCAGCGGGTAAATATGCGATCAGGGGCATCGTCAAGATGCCCCTGCCAGATATCGACAACCGGATCGTCTACCTTCCCCTGGATGTCTGCCAGGATCTTTACAACGCAGGTGACAATCTGACCGCCATATCCCTTCATGTGGATGATAACGGCGATAAAGCCGTCAGCGCCACCGTGTCACGGCTGGAGAAAGTCCTCGCCGGTCAGCTCCGTGTGCTGGACTGGAAAGAAATGAATGAAGTGCTTGTATCGCAGCTTGATGCCGATAATAAAAGCGGAATGATCATGATCGGGATCCTTTACCTGGTGATCGCTTTCGGTGTATTCGGAACGGTGCTGATGATGACCGCCGAAAGGAGAAGGGAATTCGGAGTGCTGGTGGCCATCGGTATGCAGAAACGGAAACTGGCTTCGATCGTCACCTCCGAAATTTTCATGATGGGACTTCTCGGGATCCTGGGGGGATGTATGGCGGCCCTTCCGATCATCCTTTACGGGATGGAGCATCCCATAGTTTTCAAGGGAGAATTTGCCAGGATCTGGGAGGATTACGGCTTCGAACCCGTCATGTCCTTCCAGGGAATCGACACCTATTTTCTGTGGCAGGTGGTCATTGTGGCGGTCATGGTCGTCATTGCTCTCGGTCACCCGCTCAGCAAAATCTTCCGTTTAAAAGTTGTGAACGCTCTCAGGGCATAAAATTCAATCAAATGATCTGGAAAACAGCATGGAAAAATGTATGGCGGAACAGGGTTCGCAGCCTGGTGGTCATTGCTTCCGTTACCATCGGGATCTTCGGGGGAGTGTTCGCTGTGGCTGTAATGAACGGGGCCATCGAACAGCGGGTGGATTCCGCCCTGAACAATGAAATATCCCACATCCACATCAACCACCCCGGATTCAGGGACAATTATGACATACATCTGACCATCCCGGATCTGGACAGCGTGATGGGGCAGCTTGACGAAACGGCAGAGGTGAAAGCCGTGTCACCGCGCATCATCATCAGCGGCATGGCAAATACCGCATCCAAAAGTGCGGGCGTTCAGATAGTGGGGATCGATCCCTCCCTGGAGAAATCCGTGGTGGATCTTCATGAGGAGATCATCCCCGGAACCGGTGACTTCTTCGAAACAGCAAGCAGGTATCATCTGGCCTTTATCGGACAGGACCTGGCCAAACAATTGAATATCATCCGGTACGTGATCGATGAGCAAACAATCTCCGAACTCAGGGAAAGCAAAATCCCGGAAGCAACCGTGGAAAAACTTGTCCCGTTCACGGGAGAAAGATTTCACAGTGAAGAAGACTTTGAGAAAGAGGTAAAGGCGGTCCTTGCCCCCGGGGAACTTGAGCAATACGGCCGGCTGATCAGGGAAAAGGCATGGTCCTTCAGTGAGCGGACCAGGATGACGCTTACCTTTTTGGACGGGGACCAGGTGCAGACCGGTGCTGTATTCCGGATCGCGGGGATCTTTGATATCAAGAATACCGTCTTTGAAATGAGCACGGTGATGGTAAAAAAAGACGTGCTGGCGGGACTGGCCGGACTTACGGAAAACGATGCTCACAAGCTGATCATCAGGCTGGAAGACATGGAACAGGCCAAAGCGGTCTCTTCCCTGCTTTCCAAAAAATTCCCGCACCTGGAGGTGCTCGGCTGGAAGGAGATCCAGCCTGATCTGGCCCTGATGACCGACCTGGTTCAGCAGTTCTATGCTGTATTCATGCTGATCATCCTGGCTGCCCTTGCCTTCGGAATCGTCAACACCATGCTGATGGTGGTCCTGGAAAGGACCAAGGAACTGGGAATGCTCACCGCCATCGGCATGAATAAAAAAAGGGTTTTCAGCATGATCATGCTGGAATCTGTGTTTCTCTCGCTGATCGGCGGAGTGGTGGGTATGATCGTAAGCCATGTGCTGGTCCTGTTCACTTCCAGCAGAGGCATCAACTTTTCTCAGTTCGAAGAGGGTTTTGAGGCCATGGGCTATACCTCGCACATTTACCCGGAGATCAACCCAGGCTTCTTCATCACGGTCACCATCCTGATCATCCTTACCGGGATCCTCTCGTCTGTGTATCCCGCCCTGAAGGCCCTGAAACTGGATCCGGCCGAGGCACTGCGAACAGAATAATTCATCCATGAAACCAAATAATCGAAAGCACCATGAAAATACTTGAGATCAAAAACGTCCACAAAATATACAACAGTTCCGAGGTTCAGGTACATGCAGTAAACGGGGTCAACCTTGACTTCGAGAAAGGAGAATTTTCCGCCATCGTGGGTCCCTCCGGTTCGGGCAAAACTACCCTGCTGAATATGATCGGGGGACTGGACAGTCCCACCGAGGGAGAAATCAGGGTGGACCAGACCAACCTCGCCGGGCTCAAATCCTCCCGGCTGATTGATTTCAGAATGCGGCACATCGGATTCGTTTTTCAATCCTATAATCTGATCCCCGTTCTCACCGCCAAGGAAAATGTGGAATTCATCATGAACCTGCAAAAATGGAATAAGCGTGAACGGGACAAACGAACCTATGAATTGCTCGAGGCGGTGGGACTCAAGGACCGTGCGCACAGCAGGCCTTCCAAACTTTCCGGGGGACAACAACAGAGAATTGCGGTGGCCCGGGCACTGGCTTCCAAACCCAAATTCGTGCTGGCGGATGAACCCACAGCAAACCTGGATACAAAATCCTCGGAAAACCTGCTGAACATCATGGAGGAACTGAACCGGGAGGAAGGCATTACTTTCATTTTTTCCACGCATGACCAGCGGGTAATGAAAAAAGCAAGGCGGGTGATCACTTTGGAGGACGGCAGGGTCATTTCCGACGAGTGGAAAAAGAAAAACGGATCCTCCTGATGAAGCAGTCTGCCTTACTAATTTTTGCGGTTATGCTGCTCACTCCTGCAGCTCTGCAGGCACAAAAGGTGACCCTGGGAGGTTATGTTTCAGATATGCAGACTGTTTACAGGATCCCTGACCGGTGGCTCTGGGAGAACAGCCTGCAGAACCGGCTCAACTTCCACTATTATCCATTCGAATGGCTTTCAGGCACGCTCCAGGTACGGAACAGGGTCATTACCGGGAACACCATCCGCCAATTCCCGGGTTATGCCGGGGGGATTGACGCAGACCAGGGATGGCTGGACCTTTCCGTGGTGTCCGGAGGAAACCTGGGTGACAGTGCCGGTTATGTGCTCTCCTCCGCCATAGACCGGTTATGGCTCCAGTTCAGTTTCGGGAACCTGGAGATCAAAGCGGGTCGTCAGCGGATAAACTGGGGACAGACCTTCGTGTGGAATCCCAATGACATATTCAATACGTATTCCTATTTCGATGTGGATTACCCGGAACGTCCGGGCAGCGATGCAGTGCGTATCCAGTACTACACCGGTACTGCCTCGAACCTGGAGCTGGCCGCCAAGCTTGACAGCGCAAACCGCCTGACTGCAGCCGGTTATTTCCGGTTCAATACGCTGGGGTATGATATTCAGTTCCTGGGAGGAGTTTACCGGCAGGAAGATCTGGTCCTGGGTACCGGCTGGAGCGGATCCCTCGGGCAGATCGCCTTTCGGGGAGAACTGAGTTATTTCAGGGACCTGGATCATTTCCGGGATACCTCCGGAAACCTGATAGCTTCAATTGGATTGGATTACTCCTTTCATAATTCTCTCTGGGTCCAGGTGGAAGGACTTTATTCTTCATTTGCAGCGGAACGGGATGTGTACGGCCTGCTCCAGGTCTATTCGGGACAACTGGATGTGAAAAACCTCGGATTCACCCCCTGGTCATTCTTTTCAAGTATTTCATACCCTTTTACCCCGCTGATCAGCGGGGGATTTGCCGCCATCGTTTATCCGGCCTGGAAAGGTTTTTACCTGGGCCCCTCGGTGGATGTGTCCGTTTATTCCAGCCTCGATCTCTCCCTGATCATTCAGTACTTCTCAGCCGAGTTTGATAATCCACTCAGCAACAGTTCCAGAGAAAATTACGCCTTCGGTTTCCTGAGGTTCAAGTGGAGTTTTTGAACCTTGGTAACCACAAATCATCCTTTTACCAAATTGTGAATAACTGGATCGGAAATGGATGGATTTTTCCGGTTAATTAGTGTGTATCAACCGGAAAACACTAATTGAATCGGACCATGGCTGAATATGATTCCGGAAGCAGGTTCTCATCTGCAGAAAACGATCAATACAAGTGGAATAACCGTGTGCTTTTGATCACCGAAGATGAAGAGGTGAACTTTTTTTATCTCAAAGCACTTCTCAGAAAGACAAACGCACGCGTGATCCGTGCAAAGAACGGAAAGGAAGCCGTGGACATCATTGCATCCCACCAGGGCGAGATCGACCTGATCCTGATGGATATCAATATGCCCATTATGGATGGTTACGAAGCCCTGAAGATCATCAAATCCCGCCACCCCGAAATCCCGGTCATCGCGCAGACGGCTTATACCCTTACAGACGACCGTCTCAAATGCCTGAAAGCCGGTTTCACTGATTATATATCAAAACCCATCAACCGCCTGGCATTGCTCAGAATGGTAAATGAGAATCTTTCATGAGAGCTGTTGTTCAGCGGGTTACAGAGGCCGAACTGACCATAAACGGGAAAATGTCACGCCGGATGGGAGGGGGACTCGTGGTGCTTGTGGGTATCGAGGAGTCGGACGGGGAAGGGGATGTTGGATGGCTGAGCGCCAAAATCAGCAAACTCAGGGTTTTTGATGACCCGCAGCAGGTAATGAACCTGTCGGTCCTGGACACCGGAGGTGAAGTAATGATCGTAAGCCAGTTCACACTCCATGCCAGTACCAGGAAAGGGAACCGCCCTTCTTACATCCGGGCGGCAAAGCCCCCTGCGGCCATCCCCATTTATGAAAAATTCATCTCCCGGATGGAACGGGATCTGGGCAGAAGTGTGATTACCGGCGAATTCGGGGCCCATATGCAGGTCCGCCTTATCAACGACGGTCCCGTCACCATCATCATTGATACAAAAATCAGGGAATAATGAACATCCGGGGGATCTTCAGACTGCATCTGAATGGAATCTGATGAAAAAAACAGCCCGGGATTTTGACCGTCATCAACAAAATGATAAATTGAGGGATTCAACCCCCGAAAAATGAAGATCCTTTCCGATTTCGACTTTTCTGTGGACACACAGGATGTGGAACAGAACCTGGAGCAGATCAGGCAGTCTTTGCCGTTAGCGGGAGACAAAGATGTTCTGAAGAAGATTTTCAGCCTGATTGACCTCACCACCCTGAGTGAGCAGGATAATATTGAAAATATTACACGGCTGTGCGAAAAGGTGAACATGCTCACCGAAACTTACCCTTCGGTGCGCGGACCTGCAGCCATTTGCGTCTACCCCGACCTGGTTTCCGTGGTGAAGGAAAACCTGGATAATCCGCTGGTGAATATTGCATCGGTGGGAGGCGGATTCCCTGCATCACAAACCTTTACCAATGTGAAGATCCTGGAAATAGAACAGGCGATCAAGGAGGGAGCCGAGGAAATTGATTATGTGATCCCCGTGGGCAAATTCCTGATGGGTGACCTGGAATATGTCCAGCATGAAATTTCACTCATCAAGGAGCGGATTGGATCGGTCCTGCTCAAGGTGATCCTGGAAACCGGCAGCCTGAAGGATTTCTCCCTGATACGGAAGGCTTCACTGCTGGCCATCATTTCCGGCGCCGATTTTATTAAAACTTCTACTGGAAAGGTCATTCCTGGAGCCACCCCCGAAGCTTTTATCACCATGTGCCACTCGATCCGGGATTATTACAACAGTACGGGTAAGAAGATAGGTATCAAGCCTGCCGGCGGTATTTCGGATACGGAAACTGCGCTGTTATATTATTCCATCGTGAATCAAATCCTGGGGGCGGACTGGCTCAATTCGGAAAGGTTCAGGATCGGGGCAAGCAGGCTT
>DSEO01000297.1 GCA_011056635.1 Bacteroides sp. | reverse complement strand
CTGGCCTCCCTGAACAAACACCATTACGATGGTTTTAAAGAGCTCATTGCCAGTGAATATATCCATAATCCGTGGTTCACCGAAGAATTTGTGCTCAGGGCCATCCACGGAATAAGCCTCATGCTGGACAGGGAGATCCTTTCCAGGTGGCTGGATCCTTACAAGGACTTGCTGAGACCTTCCGGAAAACAGGCCACGGTGGGACTGGTCATGGCGGGGAACATCCCGCTGGTGGGATTCCACGATTTCATGTGCGTGCTGGCCGCGGGCCACAACGTGCTGGCCAGGCCCTCTTCAAGGGATGACCGCCTGATCCGTGCCATTGCCGACGTGCTTACCCAATTGGATCCTTCCCTGCAACCGAGGATCCGGCTGACCGGCGAATACCTCAGGGGGGTGGATGCGGTCATCGCCACAGGCAGCGATAACAGCTCCCGTTATTTCGACTATTATTTCAGGAATGTGCCCCACATCATCCGGAAGAACCGGAACGGGATCGCCGTGCTGACCGGAAATGAAAGCAGGGAAGAAATGGAAAGGATCGGGGATGATATATTTACCTATTTCGGACTGGGATGCAGGAACGTGACCAAACTTTACATCCCGGGATCATTTGAAATTCCACTGCTGATGGAGGCCCTGGACAAATATGGGTACCTTTATCAGCATCACAAATACGGCAACAACGTGGACTACCACCGCACCATTTACCTGATGAACAGGATCCCCTTCCTTGACAACGGGGTCCTGCTGGTCAGGGAAGACCCGGACATCGCCAGTCCGGTGGGTGTTGTATATTACGAAAGATATTCGGATATTGAGAGGGTGCATGAAGTGCTGGAATCCCGCAGCCATGAAATCCAGTGCTGTGTGTCCGTACACACTGCGCTTCCGCACGCCATCATGCCGGGGACCACACAAGAACCCATGCCCTGGGATTATGCCGACGGGATCGACACGATCAGGTTTTTAACAGAACTGCATTGAAATGATCTATCTTTTTCGCATGATCAGTGATGAAGACCAGGATTTTTTCCGGGATGTGGTCATTGATGGCACAGATACGTTCCTGGATTTTCATCAATGCATCCAGGAAAATCTGAACTACGACCCTACGCTTCTGGCTTCATTCTTCATCACAAACGAACACTGGGAAAAACAACAGGAGATTACCCTGATCGATATGATGGAGGAGAACGGTCTCGAAACGGTTACCATGGATCAGGCGGTCATTCAGGATTATATCAATGAAATAACCGGGCGGATGATCTATGTGTTCGACTTCTTTTCGGAAAGGGCGTTTTTTATAGAGCTCATTGAGAGATCGGATACCACCACCAGCAAGAAAACACCCTTTATCGGCCACGAAAAAGGGGATGCCCCTCCGCAGCTTGCTGTGGACATGTTGGAAGATGAGGAGGAACCGGGAATGAACGGCTGGTCAAATGAGGAGGAAGAAGAGAGGGAGGACCTGTGGCTGGATGACCTGGACCTGGATCTACAGGATCCTGACATACCGGACGATTATTAGCATGACAAAAACACTGGTGGTGCTGGGAGGACCTACGGCCGTGGGAAAAACCCCGTTTGGCATCGGACTGGCAACGCACCTGCGGACCGAGATCATCTCTGCCGATTCAAGGCAGATCTTCAGGGAAATGCGTATCGGGACCGGGGTTCCCTCCAGGGAAGAGCTGGAGGCCGTCAGACACCATTTCATCCAGACGGTTTCCCTGAAGGAAAGCTACAATGCAAGCCGGTATGAAAATGAAGTCCTTCATCTGCTGGAGGATCTTTTCGGCCGGTATGACCAGGTGCTCATGGTGGGTGGTTCGGGGCTGTACATCAGCGCGGTATGTGAAGGTATCGATGACCTTCCCTCCCCCGATCCGGAACTTCGGGCGGAATTACTGCACAGGTATGAGAACGAGGGACTTGACTCGCTGACCGGTGCATTGAAACAGGTGGATCCCGTGTCCCATGAAAGGATCGATCTGAAGAACCACCTGCGGGTCCTGAAAGCCCTGGAAGTCTCCCTGCAGACCGGCAAGCCCTACTCGGAATTCCTCTCCTCACGGGCCAAGGAACGCCCGTTCCGCATCCTGAGGATCGCCCTGGACATGGAGCGGGAAAAACTGTACAGCAGGATCAATGCGCGGGTGGACCGGATGATGGAAGACGGACTGCTGGAGGAGGTGAAACGGCTGCAGCCCTACAAACACTGCAATGCCATGAAAAGCGTGGGATACCGGGAACTCCTTGAACACCTGGATGGAAAGATCCCGCTGGAAGAGGCTGTGGACCGCATCAGGCGGAATACAAGGAAATTTGCACGCAAACAGCTCACCTGGTTCAGGAAGAATGACCGCTACCGGTGGTTCTCCCCTGACCAACCCGGGGAGGCAATCCGGTGGATCGAAGAGAAGTTACACCTTCAGGACCGCTGAAGCATACCTGTCCCAGCTCATTTCCTCCGAAGTGGCGTATACATTTTCCGGCGGGATGGGAGACTCGATGGATTTGATCATCATCTCCGCCATGGATTCAGGATCATCGGGCCTGGCCAGGTACCCGTTAAAACCGGGTTTGATGGTCTCAGGGAAGTGATCCACATCGGTGGCAAGAATGGGAAGGCCGAAATTATACGCCATGGATTCCACACCGGAGGGTGTGGCTTTCAGGTAAAAGAGCAGGATCGCATCGCTCGCCTGAAAATATTTGTATACCTCTTCGTCGGGGACAAATTCCGTGATGGTCACCACCCTGTCCTGCAGCCCGTACTTATCGATCAGGTCCAGCGGCCTGTATTCCCTTTCATCATCCTTTGCCCTCAGGAACAATTTCTTGGCCAATCCGAACAGGATCCGCTTCAGCCGGGTTGAAAACTTCTTTTCGTCCAGGGTATCCCAGAACAGCTCACCCACGATCAGCAGGGAAACATCATCCCTTTTCCGGGCGACCAGCCGGAAAGCCTCGATGGCATTGTGCAGTCCCTTGTACTTCCGGATGAATCCGAAGAAAAGGAATACATGTGTTTTCAATCCCATGGCCGACCTGAACCCTTCCACATCAAATGATTCATCTTTGCGGAACATGTCATACACAGGGTGATACAGTTTCATCACCGGGGTCCCGGTCTCCGGACGGGTATCACCGGGGAATATCAACCGCAGGTTTTTTTCCGGGAAAAACGAATTCAGCTCTCCGAAGGTCTTCATGGAATGGGTGATGTAACCGTCGCTGTAACGGATACACCGCCTGGTGAGCCATCTGTCAATTCGGCTGTTCTCCTTCTGGATAACGAAATGGAGATCAAAGAACAGGTTGACGTTCGCCTGCATCAGCTTCCTGGCCACATAACGCAGCGGTATACCCTGGATGGCAATGGCCCACTGGATGATGACCCGGTCCGGATCCAGGTCGCGGATAAAACGCACGGTCTTTTTCCAGGTGCCGGGCCGGTTGTAATCCAGCAGATAGTGCACCCTGATGCCCGTCCCCCCCAGCTTATCCCCCCGGCTTTTCCGGTCCAGGAAATCCCTTGGCACGATGGCGGGATACTGCTGTATCCATGAAACGATATGGACCTCCACATCATCCATCCGGTCCAGTGCCCTGGCCAGCGATGTATTGTAGTTGGCAATGCCTCCCTTGAATTGGGGTCCCGGACCAAAGGCTACGATCCTTTTCATGAATGTGGTTGCTTGTTCAGATCTGGTTCAGGGCGGCGTCGTACACCCTGCGCATCCCCTCCTCCAGGGAGATCCCGGGCTTCCACCTGAACCGGTCCCATACCAGTGACATGTCGCTGTAGCGGGAGTGCACACCCACCGGTTTGTCCGTCAGAGGCCTGATCTCCGGGGAATAACCCGCAAAGCCTGTAAAGATACCGATCAGATCCAGAAAGGAGGTGAGTTTGCCAGAACCGATGTTATAGGCACTTCCGTCTGAAACATTGTCCATCAGGATAAAGATCAGGTCGATTACATCATCGATATGCACAAAATCCCGTCCCTGTTTTCCGGTGCCCCATACCTCGAAAGGATCTTCACGGCGTGCCGCACGGGCTGCAATGGCCGGAACGGGATAGGAAAGATCCTGGTCCTCCCCGTACCCGGAGAAGGGCCGGATGCATACCACCGGGATCCCGTAATGCGTTGCGGCGATCCTGGCCAGGAACTCACCGGTCAGTTTTGACCAGCCGTAGGTCATATCCGGGACACCCAGGTTACTCCCGAAATCAATGTCCGATTCCTTCAGGGCTATGGCCCCGGAGGGAGATTGCAGGTTGATGGGATAGGCGGCGCTGGAACTGGGGTAAAGCACCCTCTCCGGCCGGTGCTGACAGATCCAGTAAAAGAATTCTGCATCAATGGAGAGGTCCAGCGCCACTGCCATGGGATCTCCCTCGATCTTCGCCCTTCCTCCCACGATGGCCGCAAAATGAAAGACGTCTGAGAAGTGGTCAAATGCCAGCCCGTATTTCTCCTGGATGTAATACGGATTCTCCCGCAACCGGAAAAGCAGGTCCCTGAAATCACCCTTCCAGAAATAGATCCTTTCCTGCTCCCCGATGATCTCCACATCTTCAAGTTTCCTGGAGGTATTGTATTCCATCCAGGCAGAGGGATGGGTGCCAATGGAAAGATCATCCACCATGAACAGCAGATCACCGGTGGTGTCGATCAGTCTCCGGACCATGTTCCTGCCCACGAATCCACATGCCCCCGAAATTAAATGGACCTTCATGATTCAGATTGTCTTTTCTATCTCGTAATTATTCCTTTCCGAAGCACTTCTGGAGATCAGTTCCCCCAGGAAACCACCAATGAAAAGCAGTGTCCCGATGATCATGCTGGTAAGGCCGATATAAAAAAATGCGCTGTCGGCAATCAGTTTCCGCGGAATATGGTTGATGAGCGCAATCAGCTTGTCCACCCCCATATAAAGTGCAATGGTCAGACCGATGAGGAAAACCAGGGTGCCCAGCGTGCCGAAAAGGTGCATGGGCTTTTTGGCAAAACGGGTCAGGAACATCACGGTCATCAGGTCCAGAAACCCTTTGATGAACCGGTCCATCCCGTACTTTGTGGCACCGTATTTCCGCTCCTGGTGCTGGACGGTCTTTTCCCCGATCCTGGTAAAACCATTGCTTTTGGCAAGCACGGGTATGTACCTGTGCATGTCCCCGTAAACCTCCACGCTCCTGGCCACATCATTGCGGTAGGCTTTCAGACCGCAGTTAAAATCATGCAGGCGGATTCCGCTCACTTTCCTGGCCGCCCAGTTGAACAGCTTGCTGGGGACATTCTTGGAGAGAAAGGGATCGTACCGCTTTTTCTTCCATCCGCTCACAACGTCATATCCTTCCTCAACCACCATGCGCCGCATTTCCGGGATCTCCTCGGGACTGTCCTGCAGATCCGCATCCATGGTGAATACCACTTCCCCTCCGGCCAGAGCGAAACCGGTATGAAGGGCTGCGGATTTGCCATAATTCCGGCGGAACTTGATTCCCCGGATATGGGGATATATGGTTTTTAATCTTTCAATTTCCTCCCATGAGCCATCGTTGCTCCCGTCATCCACCAGGATCAGTTCATGGGTGAGGTTGTGGGAATCCATCACCTGCCGGATCCATTCGCAGAGTTCGGGAAGGGATTCCACCTCATTATACAGGGGAACTACGATTGAAATATCCATTCGTAATTGTGGCAGTTATACAGCGTCGACCGGGGTTTCTTCCTTTTTCACGAATGCGGCTGCGATCAGACCGATGACCATGTAAAGAATGGTCCCCATGACAAGAGAACTGCGGATCATTCTTGGCAAAGTCATCCTTTTGTCAATCCGCTCGAGCACATCATCGTGCATGCTTTCCGGAATCCTGGTATTATTCAGGATGGCTTCCTGGGCCACGATCCTGGATTTTTCAAGCAGTTCCGGATCAATGAACGCATACAAAATATAGGTAAAAACAGCGCCTATGACACTGGCAGTGAAACCGATCGCCAGGGCCATCAGGAACAGCCTGCCATAGGATGCAAATCCGCCCATGTACTCTTTCCGGTAAGCGATCAGGCAGTAGGTCAGTACAACGATCCCAACGGCCAGACTGAGCCACTGTGTCCAGCTTTTGAAGGTGAGATCCAGGAAATAGAAGATGAGCGACAGCAGGATCCCTACAACTCCGAGAATGGTTCCGTAGATCAGTGCGGGTTTCAGGAACGGCCTTTTAATTTTCTCTTCCATGATGTGTTTGTTGTCTTAGTGATGATGAAAGGATTTTCGCGGAGATGAAAATACATAAAAGAACTGTATCCGCCAATAAAAAAAGGGCAAGCGACTTATATCGCACCGCTTCAACCGCCTACCCTTGCTACCTTCCGGTCCTGGGGGAGTTCAGCAGGAGCTGGTCGTATAAGACTTGCCCGGTTGCAAAGTTATGAAGAAATTCCGTTATCGGCAACTATGCCGGCCGGCCCTGCCACAGAGGTCACGTTCAGGATGCGGCTGCCGGGCGAAGCTTCCGTACGGTTTCACCTGCCTCCCACATCTCCGACTCCCTCATTTCCTTCAGTTCGGCTGCAAGGTGGGACTTATAATCGGCACGGCCTGTTTTTTCCAGAACCACCTTTGTCTCCTCCCCGCTTTTAACCCGTTCATACAGTTGCTTGAAAACGGGCAGGGTCGCGTCCCTGAATTTGGGTTTCCAGTCCAGTGCTCCCCGCTGTGCGGTGGCGCTGCAGTTCATGTACATCCAGTCCATCCCGTTCTCATCCACAAGACGGATCAGGCTCTGGGTCAGCTCTTCCACCGTTTCATTGAAGGCTTCGGAAGGGCTGTGGCCGTTTTCCCGCAATACCTGGTACTGGGCTTCCATGATCCCTGCCAGGGCCCCCATGAGCACCCCCCTTTCACCGGTGAGGTCACTGAATACTTCTTTTTCAAAAGTGGTGGGGAACAGATAACCGGAACCTATACCGATCCCCAGGGCAAGCGTGCGCTGCTCGGCCCTGCCAGTGAAATCCTGAAAAACGGCGTAACTGGAATTGATCCCCGTCCCTGCCAGAAAATTGCGCCTCACACTGGTCCCCGAGCCTTTGGGTGCCACCAGGATCACGTCCACATAATCCGGAGGAATGACACCGGTCTGTTCCTTGTAGGTCACGGAGAATCCGTGGGAAAAATAAAGTGCATCTCCCTTCTTCAGGCAGGGTTTCAGCCTGGGCCACACCGTCCGCTGCGCCGCATCCGACACCAGGTACTGCACCACGGTGGCCTTTTCAGCTGCTTCCTCGATGGGAAAGAGGGTTTCTCCGGGCACAAAACCATCCCTGACAGCCCGCTCCCAGTCCTCTTTAAACTCCTGTGCCTGGCCCACGATCACATGCATGCCATTATCCCTGAGGTTCATAGCCTGTGCGGGTCCCTGCACGCCATATCCGATGATCGCAATGATTTCGTCCCTGAGCACTTCCCGTGCCCTGGAAAGCGGGAATTCTTCCCGGGTAACGACGTTTTCTTCAACGCCTCCAAAATTCAGTTTTGCCATTTTTTAAACTTTATTATCTGTCAATGAGTAGGTTAATATTTCATCTGCGGTTTCTTCGTGATGCCTGTCAATATCTTTCAGGTAGGCCGTGATCTCCTTGATCTGTTTGGTGAGCGCGATGCGGCCGGACCTGGCAAACTGCAGGATACCGTAGGGCTCAAGTTCCCGGAACAGCCGGGTGGTCTCTTCCTTGTGACCGGTCTTCTCCACAATGGTATATTCCGGTTCAATGGTCAGTATCCGCGCATTATACTGCCTGATCAGGTTCTCCACCGCATCGCCGTGTGCAAAAGCTGCTGTGGGTACTTTATAGAGCGCGATCTCCTGGTATACAATCTCATCCAGGGTATGATAAAAAGCCTTCAGGATCCCGATCTGTTTCTCGATCTGTTTGGTCACCGATTTTACCATGTCCTCGGTGGCGTGGATGACAATGGTGAAGCGATAGATCCCCCTGACCTCGGATTCTGAGGTATTCAGGCTCTCAATGTTGATCTTTCTCCGCGAAAAGATGACGGTGATCCTGTGGAGCAGCCCCACCTTGTGTTCGCTGAATACGGATATGGTATATTCGTTTTTCATGGTTTCGCTGATTTTTTATCTATTCCAGACGCATTTCTGAGACGGTCCCCCCCGCAGGGATCATCGGGAAAATATTTCCTTCCTGTTCGACCTCCACTTCCAGCACGAAGGGTCCCTCGTGGGCAAGCAGTTCATCCAGGGCCCGGTCCAGTTCATTCCGCTCCAGGATACTTCTGGCCGGTACTCCGAACCCTTCGGAGATCTTTTTGAAATCAGGATTGCTCAGGCCCGTACTGGCATACCTGCTCTCAAAGAAGAGTTCCTGCCATTGTCTGACCATTCCCAGGTAGTGGTTGTTCATCAGGATCACTTTCACCGGAAGCTTATACTGGGCAATGGTCCCCAGTTCCTGGATGGTCATCTGGAACCCGCCGTCCCCCACAATGGCGATCACAGGTCGCGCGGTCCCCGTAAATGTAGCTCCCATGGCAGCGGGCAATCCGAACCCCATGGTCCCCAGTCCCCCGCTGGAAACCCAGGAATTGGGCAGTTTGTGCTGGTAGTACCGGGCGGCGGCCATCTGATGCTGACCCACATCGGTCACGATGATGGCCCTGCCGTCTGTCTTGCGCGACAGTTGATGGATCACCTCCCCCATGTGCATCTTGGATCCGGTGGGGAAACAATCCTTCTCAATCACTTTTTTCCGTTCCACCTCCTCCAGTTCGCTGAACGAGGAAAGCCACGCTGCATGTTCTGCCGGTTTGACCATGGGAAGCAGCAACTGCAGTGCCAGCCTGGCATCTGAATTGATCGCCACGTCCGTTTTTACGATCTTGTCGATCTCTGCCGGATCGATCTCGATATGGATCACCTTGGCCTGTTTGGCATAGGTGGCGGTGTTCCCTGTCACCCTGTCATCAAATCGCATCCCTATGGCGATCAACAAATCACAATTGTTGGTGTTCACATTGGGAGCATAGTTACCATGCATGCCGAGCATCCCCACCGCCAGCGGATGGTCAGCGGGGAAGGCGGACAATCCGTTCAGCGTGCAGCCCACCGGGATCCCGGCTTTTTCCACCAGCTCCCTGAACTCCTGCTCCGCCCTGGAGATGGTCACGCCCTGACCGCACAGGGCCAGGGGCCGCTGTGCATGGTTGATCAGTGCTGCCGCTTTCTCGATGGTCGCCGGATCCGGTTTGGGATTGGGCATGTAACTCCTGGTCTGCTGGATTTTGCTGTACACGAATTCCACCTCCTCCATCTGGGCATTCTTTGTGATATCGATCAGCACCGGTCCCGGCCGGCCCGAATTGGCATAGAAAAAAGCCCTGGCGATCACATCACAGATCTCATCTGCACTGGTGATCTGGTAATTCCACTTGGTAATGGGCATGGAGACACTCACCATATCGGTTTCCTGGAATGCATCCGAACCCAGCAGCGGCGCCACCACCTGTCCCGTGATACATACCACCGGGGTGGAGTCAAGCATGGCATCTGCCAGTCCGGTTACGAGATTGGTGGCCCCCGGTCCCGATGTGGTGAAACAGACTCCCGGTTTCCGGGATATCCTTGCATAGCCCTCGGCCGCATGGATGGCACCCTGCTCATGGCGGACCATGATGTGTCTCACCCGGTCCTCATAATTGTACATGGCATCATATACCGGCATAATAGCACCTCCGATGAATCCAAAGATGGTATCGACACCCTCTTCCAGCAATGACAGGATAAGGGCCTCGGCTCCCGTCATTTTTTTTCCGGAGACATCTTTTGCTGCTTCCATTTTTTTTGTCTGAGTTTCCATGGGATTCAGGTATTAAGTGAATTTTTATTGTCTTTCGTTCAATATTCTGATGGCACCCCGGTGCGCCGAGGAAACCATGCTTGCATAGACCTTCAGGGCTTCCGACACGGTCCTTTCCCGGACCGG
>DSEO01000295.1 GCA_011056635.1 Bacteroides sp. | reverse complement strand
CGGCTTTTCTAGCCGTGATCATATCTCTTCCCTACCTGATCTGGCTATTCGGACCAAAGGATTCCGGAAAGATCGCAGGAATCGATATTGAGTTCATTCTGTTCGGGCTCGTCCTGGTTACAGTATCCCTGTTTCACAGGAAGATCCTCTATACAGCCCTGACCGGCCTGGGATCGGTGACCCTCTACAAGGTCCTGATCCAGGATTTTCCAATGGTCCAGCACCTTGGGGAGGAAAAAATGATCCTGATCAACCTGTTCGGTCTGTTGCTCGGGTTTGCCCTTCTTGCCAGGCATTTCGAAGAGAGCAGGATCCCTCAACTGATCCCGCAGTTATTGCCATCCGGCTGGAAAGGTCCTTTCGTTATGCTGGCCGTAGTATTTGTGCTCTCCTCCTTCCTGGATAACATTGCTGCCGCACTGATCGGCGGGACGATGGCGCTCGTGGTATTTGAAGGGAAAGTGCATCCGGGTTTTATCGCTGCCATCGTTGCAGCAAGCAATGCGGGAGGCTCTGGAAGCGTGGTGGGGGATACCACGACCACCATGATGTGGATCGAGGGTGTTCCGGCAACCAGGGTCCTGACTGCCTATATCGCAGCTGTTCCCGCATTTCTTTTTTTTGGATACTTTGCGTCCCGGCAACAGGACCGGCTTCAGGGTATCAGGAAAGCTCAATCCGGGAAGACAGGAATTGATTTCAGAAAACTGTTCCTGGTTCTTCTGATCCTTTCCGGGGCAATCATATCGAATGTATTATTGAGACTTCCCGCCCTGGGAGTCTGGGCAGCACTGCTGGCCGGGGCTTTTTTCACCAGGACTTCCTGGAATGTTCTGCCGGCTGCCCTGAAAAGCACCCTATTCCTTCTATCGCTGGTGCTGACAGCTTCCATGATGCCCGTGGAGCGGCTGCCATCCGCCTCCCCGGCATCGGCCTTTTTCCTGGGACTGGTGTCTTCGGTTTTTGATAACATTCCCCTGACCAAACTGGCCCTGGCCCAGAACCACTATGACTGGGGAATGCTTGCCTTCACCGTGGGTTTCGGCGGTTCCATGATCTGGTTCGGCTCTTCGGCCGGAGTGGCAATCTCCACCACCTATCCGGAAGCCAGGTCGGTGGGGAGGTGGATCAGGTCCGGATGGCATGTGCTGCTGGCGTATCTGATCGGATTCCTGTTTCTCTACCTGGTTGCAGGATGGAAACCTCTGGATTATTGAATCTGATCCCGTTTCAGCCAGGTAACAGGGACCTGCAAGGCCTCTTGATACTTCTGGCCAAATGCATTAATTTGCCGGGGAAAACCAGCTGAACGATGATTACCGTTGACCAGGAAAAATGCAACGGGTGTGGTATTTGTGTAAAGATCTGCCATGAGCACTGCCTGTCATTATCAGGCGGCAAACTGAACATTGAATACGAATTCTGCAGCACCTGCAGCCAGTGCGTGGCGGTCTGCCCCCGGCAGGCTATCCTCTGGGATCACCACCCGCCACTGAGATTTGACAGGACACTGTATCCTCGCCCTGAGCAGGTTATGGAACTCTTCATGGAAAGAAGAACGGGCCGGGAACATACCGGAAAGTCTATTGACAGATCAACACTGAAAGAAATAGCGGCAATGGCCGCTTATGCTCCCACTCATAATTTCAATATGAGGACCATCATCATTGATGACGCCGAGATCATCCGGCAGATCGATTCGGTGATCTACCGGTTCTCAATGAACCTTTACAGATGGTTATATGCCCCTGAAATCATGCATTTTGTTGTCAGGGCTTTTGCCCCTGCGTGGGAATCCGAATACCTGAAGGCAAGACCGAAACTAGAAGTACTCAGGAACAGGCAGAGTTTGTTTAGAACAATGCCCGCAGCCGTGATCATGGTGGTGGGAAACCGAAGGGCACCCCTTTCACTACAAAGTGCCCAGTATGCCCTCTATAACATGGATCTGTATGCCCAGTCCATGGGGTTGGCCTGCAGGAACCTGGTGGGCAACCAGGGAATCCTTAACAGGAACCGCCAGTTCCGGAAGCTGATCAGGTTAAACAGGAAGGAAAAGATATTTGGTACGATCGCACTGGGTCACCCGGCTATCAGGTTCAGGAACAAGGTGACCGGGAAATCCCTTCCCGTTCAATGGAACAACCATACGACCGGCCGTTGAACTGATCAATAAGAAGCGTGCTCAGAAAGATTGAAGTTGACCATCCACTGTACACCATATTTATCCTTGCAGCTCCCGTAATAGGCACCCCAGAAGGTCTCCTGCATCTCCATCTCAACCGCACCACCTTCTGAAAGTGCCCTGAATAAACGGTCAGCTTCCTCCCTGGTATCAGGTTCAAGATTGATATAAACATTGTTCCCCGGATTCACCCTGAATTGCATGGATTCGGGGGCATCGGTCCCCATGAGCAGGTGACCTCCCAGGATGGGCAAAGCCACATGCATGACAAGGTCCCTGTCCTCCTCAGGGATAGGAGGCATTTCAACAGATCCGGGAATGTCCCTGAAACGCGAGATACCACCAACAAAATCACCTCCGAAGACGGATTTGTAAAAATGAAACGCTTCCTCTGTATTCCTTTGAAAATTCAGATACGTACTTACAGATGCCATGATTTTAAAGAATGATGTTAGTTAATCTATAGAGGGACCGGCTTACCCGGTCTCGCAAATGGTTTTCAACCTGTCCAGGGCCCTGGGCCATGTATCTCTGAAATAGGACATGAAATCTTTCCTGACGTCCAGGTCCACCGAGAGCAGGGTATCTCCGCGATGATCCGTCAATGAGTAATTTTCAAGGGCTCCCGCCCAACCTTCCACCTCCGGACCTTTCGTGATTTCCTTCTTTCCCTGAACAATGCCGAGATGCTCGATGCTGACGAACCGGTCAGGTATGTTTTCCCTGATCCGACTGACCATTCCACCCAGGTTTCCTTCCGGATCGCATCCCAGGAAGAGCATTTTTGAACCCTTCTTCCACGATCCGTTAAAATGTGAACCAGGATTAAACACGCTTGTCCAGTTCCTGTAAACCCTGTCCTCCAGCATCGTCCGGTATACTTTCCCCACCGGTGCCCGGACGGAAATTTCGAAATGCATAGCTTCCGACCCATCCGAGTTTTCAGCATATTTCCTGAAGTTTTCCAGGATGGCATGCCATCCTTCCTCCTGGACTTCCGGCGGATAGGTCTGTTCTGCCTCAAAGGATTCATGCACCCGGGTTTTGCTGCCGTCCCCGACGAACGTCACTTGCACCTGTCTGCCGTCATCCAGCGTATACGCGATTTTCCAGTGAGGATCGACAAGGCTGTATCTTCCCGTAAAATCGAACCCCGAGCTGCCGTCCCTGGCCTCCATTCGGTAAAGGAACATGCCCCCGTCCCTGAGGTCGTTTTCCGCACGGGTCGTATGCCAGTCGTCAGAAGCATTGTTCCAGTGCATGATATGGAGCGGTTCCGTCCATAGTTTCCAGACCCTCTCCACAGGGACTTGCAAGGATGATTCCACTGTGATGATCGTTTTTTCAGTCGTTCCCATAGTTGCTTTTCATCGTCCTTAAAAGTTACACATAACCCTACGAAGATAGGAGGATGCACTCAAACAGAAAATGGACAAAAATGACAATCAAAGGGTGATTTGCGTCAAATTTACCCTATCTTTGAACCATGAAGCACGTGGCTGTTCTTGTTCCTGAAAGTTCCGTACTGCAGGCCGTTGCAGATCCGAAATACTGTTTCGGGACGGTGAACCGGTTTCTGACCGCATCGGGAAGGCCCCCCGCCTTCCATGTGGAGCTGGTCGGGGCCAGGAAGAAGATCTATCTAAACGGCAATACGTATTGTGTTCAGACGGACAGGCTGCTGAAGGAGGTGGACAGGACCGACCTGATCATCATCCCGGCGCTGTTTGGTGAAATAAAGGAGGTTCTGAAGATCAATCATGGTATCCGGCCTTGGCTGATCGAACAGTACGCGAGGGGAGCTGAGTTGGCCTCGCTCTGCACGGGCGCATTCCTTCTGGCATCCACGGGATTACTGAATGGGCAAAAATGCTCCACCCACTGGAATTTCACCAGTCAGTTCCGTATGATGTTCCCGGAAGTGATTATCCAGGAAGGAAGCATCGTAACCGATGAAAACCGCATGTATTCGAGCGGGGGTGCCAACTCTTACTGGAACCTGCTCATGTACCTTGTTGAAAAAATCACTGACCGTGAAACGGCTGTTCTGGCTTCCAAATATTTCGCCATAGATATCAGCAGGAACAGCCAGTCACCCTTTGCACTGTTCAGGGGACAGAAGGAACACCAGGATGAAGCAGTGAGGAGGGCGCAGGAATACATCGAAAGCCATATTGGAGAACGGATGACCGTCGACCTGCTGGCCGACGAACTGGCTTTGGGCCGAAGGAGTTTTGAACGACGTTTCAGGCGGGCCACGAACAATTCTGTCCTGGAGTACATCCACAGGGTGAAGATGGAAGCCGCCAAGCGCAGCCTGGAGACAAGCCGTAAAACCATCATTGAAGTAATGTTCGAAGTCGGCTACAGGGATATGAAAGCGTTCAGGACCATCTTCAGAAAGATCACGGGGCTGAGCCCGGCAGCTTACAGGAATCAATACAACAGGTCCGGACCGGCATCCGCATGATCGAATTGCCAAATGATAACCATCCCCGGCTTGCTGAAAAATCTTGCAGTCGGCGGAGAAGCGTATAAATAATCTAATTCCAAATAAAACCTAACAAATCTCATACAAACGGGGAAAATCGCGTCGTACCTTTGAATCTCCCAGGAAGCAATTCCCTTTTCTTATTTAAAATTTAAACATGATGAAAACATATGATGTTATTATTATCGGTGGAGGTCCTGCTGCCATAGTCACAGGGATTACCATCAAGAAGTTCTTCAAGGAAAAATCGGTCCTGATGATCAAAGAAGAAGCAGACGGACTGGTCCCGTGTGGGATTCCCTATGTATTTCACCTGCTGGGCAACGACGCCGGAAAAAATAAAATGGGGCCCAAGCCTTTTGTGGACCTGGGCGGCGAGGTAATTGTCAATACAGCTGTGCAGGTGGATAAGGATCAGAAAGATGTGACCCTGAAATCCGGGGAAAAATTCGGTTACGGCAAACTGGTTTTCGCCACAGGTTCTCGGCCAACCGTCCCCGATTTTATTCCCGGTTACGATCTGCAGCATGTATATTACGTGAAAAAAAGCTACTCCTATATCCAGGAACTCGCGTCAAAAATCAGTGGTTTTAAAAATATCGTCATTGTGGGCGGTGGGTTTATCGGAGCTGAAGTGGCCGAGCAGCTGGCCGCAACAGACGCAAAAGTCACCCTGATCGAGAGTGAACCGCTCTGCTTTTCAAAGGCATTTTCTCCCGAATTAAGCGCTATCGCTACCGAAGCTTTGAAAAAATCCGGGGTCAATGTCATGACTTCCACCCTTGTGAAAGAGATCGTCGGAGAAAACAACACCGTGAAGCAGGTATTGCTGGCTGACGGGAATAGGATTGAAGCCGAAGCCGTCATTTTCTCCATCGGTTACAAAGCCAATACACAACTGGCAAAAGAAAGTGGTGTGGAGCTTAACAGGTATGGTGATATCCATGTGGATAATTACGGCAGGACGACTGTGGAGGATATCAGCGCCTGCGGGGACTGTGCCCAGGCTTTTGGTTTCCTCACCGGGCGAAGTGACGTCATCAAGCTGGCTTCAACGGCTACGGCCGAAGCCCGGACGCTGGGACATAATATCTTCGGGATCAGGATAAAAAAATGTATTTTCGGCACCCTGGGTGTATTTTCCACGGAGATTAACGGAATTGCAATGGCTGCTGCGGGAGCGAATGAGAACAGTGCAGCGGAAGCAGGAGTGAACCTGATATCCGCGAAATTCTCCTCACCCGACAGACATCCCGGCTCCCTGCCCGGAGTATCTGACCTGACTGTGAAACTGTATGCATCACCCGTGGATGGAAGTATCATTGGTGGTGAAGCCTGGGGAGGAAAATCAGCCGGCGAGATCATCAATATCATCAGCATGGCCATCCAGAAATCCATTACGGTGTTCGAACTGGTTTCCTTCCAGATAGGTACACATCCATTGCTGACTTCTTCCCCGGTGAATAACCCGATTATCAGGGCTGCTGAGGAACTGGTCTACCAGATCAGTTACCAATAGCGCTTTCCGGGTCCTGACGGCCGACAGGAAATGCGCTCGATGACCAGCTCAGCATCCTGTCCGTCGGAAGGGGGTGTGCCCTGGTAAAGCCAGAGATTGATCATCAACTTGACCCGGTTGCCGGCCGGTATGTCCTCACCCCGGTAGGTCCATTCGCTGACCATGTCCTGTGGCTCGGGGGTGATGCCATGACCCCGGTAACTTGAGAAGGTAACACTTTCCGGTTGCCAGTCAATGAGATGGGTTGACCGTTCACCTATATTTTCAATACTGAACCTGTGCCGGTTGCCATCCCGTTCCCATGGCTGAATCACATACTGACCCGCCACTGCCGCCCGGTCTCCCCACCTGGAGAATTCAATATCAGCCTCGTTACGGTCATCACGGTAAAGAAAGAGCCCGGCCACCACATGCTCATTCAATTTGTCCACATCGGTCGATACCCTGAATGCATACCTGCCGTAAGATACTGCTCCCCGGAGAATGACCCCCGCACTTTCCCAGCGTCCGTTATACCGGGTGATCTTCAGGTGCAGCCTGCCCGAAGGATCCACCCAAACATTTTGAGCCGAGCCGGAAAAATGGTTCGGGCCCGGAGGCATCATGCGGTTCCCGGACCTGGCCACGATCCAGTCAAACCCCGAAAAACGGATAATACGCGGACCTTCACCCTGTGGTATGCGTGAATGCAGGTTACTGTCGGAATGAATGAGGATGAACAAAACAAGGAATACAAAAATTGCTGGTTTCATCACTTTACCGTATAATAAATTGAACTGGCCGATGATTGCACCGGTAATTTTCTAATCTCACCAATGTAAGAAAAAACATGCGATTTCCTTCCTGGTTGCACCCCATTACCTGTTAACGCCATATTTTCAAATGTTCCGCGGACGCTTCCGGGTTGTAACAAATCTCCCCTCATTCCGTATGAGGTGTTATATCAACGAATAATCATTATGAAAACCAGGAATTTTGTATCCGGACTTGTCCTATCTGTCTTCCTTCTGATCACCTTCACAGGTTGCGAAAAAGATCCCGTTACACTGCTTACCGGGGACGTATGGACCTTTGAAAACCTGACTACCGACACCGATGATGAAACAATCAGGTCGCTCGTCGCACTGGGGAAGGCCCTGCTCACGGATGCCACCCTGGAGTTCCAGGAAGATAAGACCTACATCATCACTTCCCCGCTGATGCAGGATCCCACCACGGGGACCTGGTCACTGATCGGTGAAGACCAGCTGATCCTGGACCCGGACGATGAACTTTCATCCACCGCCAACATTGAGACACTGACCAAAAAGGAGCTTTCCTATCTTGAGACCTATATCGATATGGATCAGAATCCTTATTCGGTTACAACCACCTGGATCCGGGAATAGGGTTTCTGCCATTTTATTGACTTGCCTGGTTAAATCATTCATGGCTGCATTCATTGATCCGGGAAGCCGAGCCCCAGTACAGGTAGCTGGTTGGGCCCCATCCTGGAAAATAACCTGTTTGTAGGTTGTCCGGGCTAAAACCATTCCTTTCCAAAATCGCCGGGACATCCCGGTTCAGATGGCATCCGCCACCGATCCTTTTCCACAGGGGATTGATCAGGTTCTGCCAGATCCGGAGTCCCCTGTCCGGCGCCAGTCCGTGTTCGGAGAACACCAACTTCCCTCCGGGTTTCAGGACCCTGTGGACCTCCTGTAGTGTCCGGTCTATATGCCTGATCGAGCAAAGGGTGTAGGTAACGACCACCGAGTCATACGTGCTGTCTCCGGCAGGAATATGATCCGCAGTTCCCCTGATGTACTCCACTTCGAATTCCAGGTCCGCCAGGTCCGTTTTTCTTTTCTTCCATAATTTCTCCAGCGGATCGATGGCTGTCAGATGATTTACTTTTGATTTGTCATACAACGGGAGACTGTGCCCCGCTCCGATGCCGATCTCCAGCACGTTCCCCCATGCAAGCGGGATCACTTTTTCCCGCTGCTCCTGGCTGTTCCCGTTGCGGCATGCCCAATCGATGGCCCGGGGCAGAATGTATTTGCTGTAGATACCCATCGTGGCCTAAAATTACAAAATAAGCGCCAGGGGACACCTGATCCATGTTCAAAACATCCGCATGGTGGATCTGATGGGAAAAAACGGGCTTTTACGATTCTTAATTTATCACTATATTCATCCGGTCAGAAGGTCCTGGTAACAGGACTATAAAATCCTTATAACCTGAAGCTGATGAAAAGAAACTGGATCATTTTTGCGGCAATACCGGCCCTGTTCGCTTACCAGGCAATGGCACAGCAGGCACTGTGGGGAGGCTCGGAGATCATTTCCCCGGAAATCCATGCGGATCATTCCGTGACATTCCGTGTGGTTGCACCCGGTGCTGCCGAGGTGAAGGTTTCGGGCGACTGGATGCCGTCCGAGGATTGGGTACCCGGGTCGGTGGCCATGGAAAAGGATGAGCATGGCACCTGGATCCACACAACGGACATTCTGGAACCTGAACTGTACAGTTATTTTTTCCTGGTGGACGGGTTCCGGACCTGTGATCCGAACAATGCTTTCGTGAACCGGGATATTGCAACGCTGACCAATTTTTTTATCATTGAAGGGGGTCAGGCAAACCTGTACCGGGTCAATGATGTGCCACATGGTTCGGTCACCCGCCGGTGGTATGACTCCCCCGGACTTGGAATGGACCGCAGGATCACCATATACACTCCCCCGGGTTATGAAACCTCTGAAAAAACATACCCGGTTTTGTACCTGCTTCACGGTGCCGGGGGGGATGAGGAAGCGTGGATCACCCTGGGCACTGCCACCCGGATCATGGATAACCTGATCGCCCGGGGCAGGGCCGAACCCATGATCGTGGTCATGCCCAACGGAAACGTGATCCAGGATGCGGCTCCGGGTGAAGGACGTGATGGGTATTACAAACCAACGTTCATGATCCCCGGTACCATGGATGGGGAATTCGAGGAATCCTTCATGGACATCGTGAGATTCGTAGAGACCCAATACCGGGCGAAAACGGATCAATCGAACCGGGCCATTGCGGGACTTTCCATGGGCGGCTTTCATTCCCTCCATATTTCCAGGTATTATCCTGACAGTTTTGATTATATCGGTCTCTTCTCCCCCGCCATCCTTCCCGGCCAGGATGTTTCCTCGGTTGTCTATGAAAATATGGACGGAACCCTGAAGCAACAGATGGAGAATGGTTACCGGCTCTACTGGATCGGGATCGGCAAAACGGATTTCCTTTACAATGGCGTGGTTGAATTTGGTAATAAGCTGGATCAAATGGGAATGGAACACACTTTCCGGGAAAGCGACGGCGGCCACATCTGGAAGAACTGGAGGATCTACCTTACTGAATTTACCTCCCTGCTCTTCCGTGAATAGCTGATCATGAGAAAACCGGAAAACAGGCTGATAAACAGGTTAAAACCTCCTGAAAACTGGCGGTGGCCGGTCATCGTGGTGTCAGGAATACTGACCGGGCTTGCCCTCTTTGCCATCCATATCTCACGTGCACCATCGTACCTGTCCGACAAACCGGAAACCTGCACCAACTGCCATATCATGGCGCCGCAGTATGCCACCTGGAGCCACAGTTCGCACCGGGAATGGACCCACTGCAATGACTGCCATGTGCCGCACAATAACGTAATCAATAAATACTATTTCAAGGCGGCAGACGGGCTCCGCCATGCCACCATTTTTACATTGAGGCGGGAGCCCCAGGTGATCCGGATCCGCCATGCCGGTATCGGGGTGGTGCAGGAGAACTGCATCCGGTGCCATGACCAGATCCTTCACGGATTCAAATATCTTGCAGGGGAAAGCAT
>DSEO01000296.1 GCA_011056635.1 Bacteroides sp. | reverse complement strand
GGGATGGTTCCGGTCCCTGTTCATGGCACCCACGTGCAGGATCGTGAATTTGTTCCCGGGTTGTGGGGCAAAAGTTGCTGCAAAGTCCGCCTCATCATACCCGTTGGGCAACACCACCGGATCGATCCCGGCCAGTTCCCTGAACCGCTTCGCCATGCTCTTTCCGATCACCAGGACCCTGTCGGCCCCTTTCAGTACAGCCTGTTCGAGCGACCTGTGCTTCCGGTCGGCCCGGCGGGTGAGCCTGAGCTGATCGTAAAAATCTATTTCTGTCCATGGATCCCTGAAATCGGCGATCCAGGGTAAATCGAATTTTTTTCTGAGCTTCTGCGCGATCAGGTGCATGCTGTGGGGGGGACCGGAAGAAATGATGGCGTCCACCGGGTGCTGTCGGAGATACCTGGTCAGGAACCTGGCCGACGGCCGGATCCAGAATTTCCTTGCATCGGGGATGAACAGGTTTCCCCTGATCCAGACCGAGATCCCCTCCTTTTTTCCGGGTTTTTCCTTTTCGTTGAGGAAGCCGGCGTTGATCCGGTCGGAGGGGGACATCCCCAGGAACCGCCTGTAATATCGGTAAGGCTCCCAGATGCGCCTTTTTACCACCTTCACTTCGGGATGCACATCTTCCAACAGCGAAAGGTCGTCCACGGGTGCTTCGGGATTCTCGGGGGCGTATACCACCGGCTGCCAGCCAAAATCAGGAAGATACCGGGTGAGTTTGAGCCACCGCTGCACCCCGGCTCCGCCGCTGGGGGGCCAGTAATAGGTTATGATCAGTACTTTCTTCAAGGCCGTTTGATCCTACAGTTGCTTCAGCAGATTGCTGATATCCACTTTATCCTTGATGATCTGCTTCAATTCCGTGATCTGCACCCTGTCCTGTTCCATGCTGTCCCTGTAACGGACGGTAACCGTATCATCTTTCAGGGTCTGGTGGTCCACGGTGATGCAGTAAGGCGTTCCGATGGCATCCTGCCTGCGGTACCTGCGTCCGATGGAATCCTTTTCCTCGTACTGGCAGTTGAAATCGAACCTGAGTTCCTCAACGATGGTCCTTGCTTTCTCGGGGAGACCGTCCTTCCTGGTTAACGGGAACACGGCCAGCTTGATGGGCGCAAGGAACGGAGGGAGCTTCATGACCACCCTGGAATCGGAAGAGCCGTCCTCTTTGATGAGGTCCTCCTCGTGGTAGGCGGCGGAGATCACATGGAGGAACGTCCTGTCCAGGCCGATGGAAGTTTCCACCACATAGGGCACATAACTTTTGCCTGTTTCCTGGTCGTAATACTGGATCTTTTTCCCTGAAAATTCCTGGTGCCGTCCCAGGTCGTAGTCGGTCCGTGAATGGATCCCTTCCACCTCCTTGAATCCGAAGGGGAACAAGTACTCGATGTCACTGGCCGCATTGGCGTAATGGGCCAGCTTTTCATGGTCATGGAAACGGTATTTGTCATCGCCGAAGCCCAGCGTTCGGAACCATTTGATGCGGACCGATTTCCAGTATTCGAACCATTCCAGTTCTGTCCCCGGGGGTACGAAGAACTGCATCTCCATCTGTTCGAATTCACGCATCCGGAAGATGAACTGCCGGGCCACGATCTCATTCCTGAAAGCCTTTCCCACCTGGGCGATCCCGAAGGGGATCTTCATTCGCCCCGATTTCTGCACATTCAGGTAATTCACGAAGATGCCCTGCGCCGTTTCGGGCCTCAGGTAAATCCTGCTTGTATTTTCAGCGGTGGATCCCAGCTCGGTGGAAAACATCAGGTTGAACTGCCTGACTTCTGTCCAGTTTTTGCTGCCGGAGAGGGGACAGGCGATTTCCTCGTCCGCGATGATCTGTCCCAGCTCCTTCAGGTCTGTTTCGTTCAGGGCTTTCACGAACCGGTCATGCAGTGCATCGTATTTTTCCCTGATGGCAAGCACCCTGGGATTCGTATCCAGGAACATCTGTTCGTCGAACGCATCCCCGAACCGCTTTCTGGCCTTCTCAGCCTCCCGGGTGATCTTCCCTTCATACTTTTCCAGCTGCTCCTCGATTAGCTCATCAGCCCGGTAACGCTTTTTGGAATCCCTGTTGTCGATCAGCGGATCATTGAAGGCATCCAGATGACCGGAAGCTTTCCAGGTGGTGGGGTGCATGAATATGGCGGAATCAAGGCCCACAATATTCTCATGCAGCAGCACCATGGAATCCCACCAGTATTTTTTGATGTTGTTCTTCAGCTCCACCCCGTACTGCCCGTAGTCATAAACGGCAGCGAACCCGTCGTAGATCTCGCTTGACGGGAAGACATAGCCATACTCTTTGCAGTGGGCAACAAGTTTCTTAAAGAGGTCCTCCTGGGCCATACCATGATCTTTTTAAATGCTTAGAGAATCACAAAAGTAACGGAAAAATGCAAATTACTCCCATCGGGTCGTGGTAAGTACCTGTAAAATTTCCCGGGCTGCATTCCCGTTCCCGAAAATGGGAGGGAACGATTTGGGCGGGAACTTCAGGAAGTGGCCGGCGGCTTCGCGGATCCTCTCTGCCGAAGTGCCGGCCAGCCTGCCGTTCCCTGACTGGATGATCTCCACCCACTCTGTTTCCTCGCGCAGCACCACCACCGGTTTTTCCATGAACCAGGCCTCCTTCTGCACCCCCCCGGAATCGGTCAGGATCAATACCGCTCCTGCTTCCAGCTTGATCATGTCCAGGAAGGAGACGGCCGGGATCAGTTTCACCCTGTCGGAAAGCGCATCCCTGCGGAAAAGCTGCTGTGACTCCAGCTTTTCGATCATTGCTACGGTCCTGGGGTGAAGGGGAAGCACTACCGGGATCCCGTGCGCATGGGCAATGCCGTCCAGTGCGCCGAGGATATTTTTCAGGTTACCGGCCACATCGGTATTGGAAGGCCGGTGTATGGTGGCCAGGATAAATGCACAGTCTTCCAGCGCAAGATCCCGGAGTACGGCGGAGTTTTTTTCCGCCGCCTCCCTGAACCGCAGGGTGTTGTCATACATCACATCCCCTGAATGAAACACGCCCTGGTTATCAAAGGTGTAAGGTTCCTTTTCACTGTGTTCGATTCCCTCCCTGGCCAGGTTGACGATGCCTGTTTGTGTGGGTGAAAAGAGCAGCGTGCTCACATGGTCGCAGGTGATCCGGTTGATCTCTTCGGGCATCTGCTTGTTGAAGGAGCGCAGGCCGGCCTCGATGTGGATCACAGGGACGTGAAGCTTGGCCGCAGCCAGTGCACCTGCCAGGGTGGAATTGGTATCGCCGTACACCATCACCCCGTCTGGCCGCTCCTTCAGGATCACCTCCTCGATGCCCTGGATCATCATGCCTGTCTGCATACCGTGGGAGGAGGAGCCTATATCCAGGTTGTAGGCAGGTTCGGGGATCTGCATTTCCCGGAAAAACACGTCCGACATGGAGTCATCGTAATGCTGTCCGGTATGGAGAATGATCTCACTGACTTTACCGGCGAATTCACCTGCGATCGTGCGGCTGAGGGCTGCTGCCTTGATGATCTGGGGCCTGGCCCCGATCACGGAAAGTAACCTGATCATAAGCTCCAAAATTAAGGGATTTGGGGACATTCTATATAGCTTTTCCTATATTTGTCAATTCATCTGGAACGGAATTCATGGAGAAAGTATATGATTTTCTGGTTATTGGAACAGGCCTTGGGGGATTGAGTTTTGCCCTGAAGGTGGCTGAAAAGGGCAGGGTCTGTCTGATCACCAAAACGCAACTGGAGGAAACCAATACCCGGTATGCGCAGGGAGGGATCGCGGCGGTCACCTATGAACCGGACAGCTATGAGAAACATGTAAATGACACCCTGGTGGCGGGAGACGGTCTCTGTGACGAGGAAGTGGTCAGGATGGTTGTCCGTGAGGCTCCCTCCCAAATACGCCGGCTGGTCAAATGGGGAACCAGTTTTGACCGGGAATCCGGCGGGAAGTTTGAACTGGCACGGGAAGGCGGGCATTCGGAACACAGGATCCTGCATCATAAAGACAATACCGGGGAGGAAATCCAGCACACCCTTTCAGGCAGGGTGAGGGAACATCCCAATATCGATCTGCTGGAACGTCATTTTGCGGTGGACCTGATCACCCAGCATCATCTGGGAAAGCTGGTAAAAAGGTACCTCACCGATATCGAGTGTTACGGTGCGTATGTGCTCGACCTGGACTCGGAAAAGGTGATCAAGATCCTTTCCAGGACCACGCTGCTGGCCACGGGCGGAGCGGGACAACTTTATGCCACAACCACCAATCCGGTCATTGCCACGGGAGACGGGGTCGCCATGGTCTACCGGGCAAAGGGCATTGTGGATCATATGGAATTCATCCAGTTCCATCCCACCTCGCTGTACAATCCCGGGGAGTCACCCTCCTACCTCATTACCGAGGCCATGCGCGGTTACGGAGGGATCCTGAAAAACCAGAAGGGGGAAGCGTTCATGAAGAAATACGATGAGCGGGGAAGCCTGGCCCCCAGGGATATTGTGGCAAGGGCCATTGACAATGAGATGAAGACCCACGGGGAAGAGTTCGTTTACCTGGACGTAACCCACAAGGAAGAAAAAGCACTGAAAAAACACTTCCCGAATATTACAAAAAAATGCCAGTCCCTGGGCATCGATATCGCCAGGGATATGATCCCGGTGGTTCCGGCAGCGCACTATCAGTGCGGCGGGATCCGGGTGGATCGGGACGGGGCCACATGGATCAGGCGGTTATATGCGGTGGGAGAGGTTTCCTCTACCGGATTGCACGGTGCCAACCGGCTGGCTTCCAATTCCCTGATCGAGGCCATCGTATTTGCTGACCGGGCGGCCAGGCATGCCATCAGGAGCTTTGTAGCATACCCGATCGTTGAACGCATCCCTGACTGGGATGAGAGCGGGACCACTCACCTGGAGGAGTTGGTGCTTGTTACCCAGAACCTGAAAGAGTTACAGCAGATCATGACCAATTATGTGGGGATTGTCCGGTCCGACCTTCGCCTGGAAAGAGCGGCGGCCAGGCTGGAGATCATCTTCCGGGAAACGGAGGAGCTGTACAAGAAATCACGGGTGTCAAAGCGGATCTGTGAACTGAGGAACCTGATCAACGTGGGCTACCTGGTCATCAAAATGGCCCAGGCCAGGAGAGAAAGCAGGGGACTGCACTACAACATGGATTATCCGCGCCGGGAATTGGCAGAATAGCACCCGCCCTGCCCCGGATCCGCAGCCGCAGACTGACCACCCTGCCGTGAAGCTGAAAGGATGGCTGCCCCCGGGGATCCTTACCTGTCCCAGAACGAACCGTTCACCTCGGGACGGTGGTGGCCGTATGTCTCGCTGATCCGATCCAGGATCGAAAAGATCTCCTCAATATCCAGGGAAGTGAGAAGCTTCAGCCGCATTTCCCTGAAATGGGGGAGTCCCCTGAAGTAGCTGGAAAAATGCCTGCGCATTTCATACACCCCCACGGGTGCTGATTTACATGCAAGTGATTTTGAAAAATGCAGTTTTGCCAGCTCCACCTTCTCCTCCACGGACGGATCCGGCAGCAGCTCTCCGCTGTCCAGGAAATGCCTGGTATGCCCGAACAGCCAGGGTCTTCCCACCGCGGCCCTGCCGATCATGATACCGTCCACGCCGTAGCGGTCAAATGCTTCCTTCGCTTCTGCCGGATGGGTGATGTCCCCGTTCCCGATCACCGGGATGTGCATCCTGGGATTGCGCTTCACCTCACCGATCAGCGTCCAGTCGGCTTTCCCTTTATACATCTGTGCGCGGGTGCGGCCATGAATGGTGATGGCGCTGATACCCTGATCCTGCAGCATTTCGGCAACCTCCACAATGGGTTTGTGCTGCTCGTCCAGTCCCAGCCTGGTCTTCACAGTCACCGGAACCGGTGAAGCGTCCACAATGGCGCGGGTCATTTCCATCATGAGCGGTATGTTGGCAAGCATGCCGGCCCCGGCTCCCCTGGCGGCGATTTTTCTCACCGGGCATCCGAAATTGATATCGATCAGGTCGGGAGCCGACTCGGCCGCCCTGCGGGTGGCCTCCACCATGGATGCGGTGAGATGGCCGTAGAGCTGGATGCCCATGGGTCGTTCGTAATCAAATATCTCCAGTTTTTTTACACTTTTCGCCCCGTTCCTGATCAGGCCATCCGAAGAGATGAATTCGGTGAACATCACATCGGCTCCCGATTTTTTACAGAGATACCGGAAGGAAGGATCGGTGATATCTTCCATGGGGGCCAGGAAAAGCGGCCGGGGACCGAGATCTATGTGGCTGATCTGCATGGTTCAGAAAAACGGTGTAGGAAAAAACGGTTCAAATTGTTTTCTTTGTGCTTCCGGTTCACCGCAAAAGTACAAAATTTTACGGCGGGCGGAAGTTGCAGACAGCCATGGACAAACCAAACGGAGTTCCGGGAAAACAAGCCTTGCTGTCCGGATTAAGACCGGCAGAGAAGTTCCTGTTTTCAGTGATCATCCTTTTTATACTGGGACTGGGCTTTCAGTTTTTCGGGGCATTCATTGCTTCCCAGGTCTACGGATACGGATTCACCGAGATCCTTACCCTGGGCACATTCGATGATCACAGGTACGTAGAGGCTTCCAAACTGATACAGATCCTGGGTTCCATCGGGACCTTCATCATTCCGGCTTTCCTTTTCTCCTATTTGTTTGCGGGGGATATGTTTTCTTATTACAGCTTCAGATCTCCTACCGGAATTCTGCCCGTGATATTAATTGTGGCCATGATGGTCTCGGTGATCCCTTTCATCAACTATGTGGCCGAACTGAATATGCGGATACATTTCCCCGTTGACGCGGTGGACCGGTTCCTGAGGAACCTGGAACTGGATGCGGAAAGGATCATGCGGGCATTTACCGCCACGAGGTCTTTCGGGGGACTGCTCATCAATCTCTTTATGATCGGGATCCTGGCGGCGGTTGGGGAGGAACTGATCTTTCGCGGACTCCTCCAGCGCCTGTTACACGATATGGTGAAAAACATCCATGTGGCGATCTTCATCACCGCCATTCTTTTCAGTGCTTTCCATTTTCAGTTCTTTTCTTTCATGCCCAGGTTCGTACTGGGTATGATCCTGGGCTACCTGATGTTCCTGGGGCGTTCTATCTGGTTTCCCATTATCGCCCATTTCGTGAACAATGCCATGGGGGTGATCTATTACTATTTTAATTACAGGGGAAACGGGGACGACGTTCTGGAGGAGATCGGCACCAGCAGCATGCTGCCCATGGCCGCTGTGATCAGCCTGTTGTTCTTTGTGCTGTTTTTCTTGCTGTGGTTTTACCGGGTACCCTTGCCCGGAAAGACCCGTGCCTAAACGTTGCTCTGGATCCGTGAGGTCTGGAACTGACTGACATTCCCGATCTCGTTTTTGCGGAAGACATATACCAGGCCGTAGTCGGTTGCTTTCTCCCGGCGGAGCTCTTCGGGCAGCTCCCTGAAATTTTCCTCCACTTCGTTCCACAATTGCTGGATCAGGCTGTCCACCACAGTCCGTTTCTCATTCAGCTGTTCCTGTGCGATCTGGCATCGCCGTTTCAGGCTGTTCTGGTAATTGTGATATTCCATGAACTTGTCGAAGTGTACCTTCAGAACGGCGACGGTGGGATTGGTGATGGGACTCATGCCTTTCTGGAGCCTTTGCTTTTCCCCTTCGATCAGTTTTTGCCCCCAGCAGATCAATTCCTCTTCGCTATTGAGGGAGGGGACCTTCCTGTCCTCGTCACTCAGGCCGAAATATTCCAGTGTCTCCGGAACCATGTCACCCCTTGAGATCGCCATATGGATCACCTGGATGAAATGTGAAATGTATATCCGGATCTTTCTCAGACGTTTCTGGTATTCCTTATTCTTGTCCGCCTGGTTGTTCAGGGAATTGCGATGTTCCTGGATGGCCATTTCGAATCCGGGCAGCACCGACTGGATCCTCCTGTAAGAGTGTTGGCTGAATGCCAGTTTAAAAGGAGGAAGGTCCTTCCCCATTTCGCTTGCCGACTTCAGCGCTTTCAGGCGGGCGGAATCCGTGTTGGGTAACCGACGATAGGGCATGTTGGTAAAAATGTTAATAAAAAGTTAAAAAACGGGTTAATCTGTGCGAAGATATGAAATTCTAAATACGATCCAAGATATTCGCAACTTATTTACGCTGTGTAAATGAAAAAGTTACAATTTCCATCGAATTTCGGAGCGTTTTGATGGATTTGAACAGCAAATGGTTTATAATCGTGGAGGGTGCCGTTGTATCACCCTCCGGAAAATGACGTTTGTCAAAATTTGAGATTACCTTCATGAGATAAGCTAATTTTACATACAAACTTAAAACCCATTGATATGTTTCCAAAAGACGTTTACAGGCAAAGAAGAAACAGTCTCCGAGCGATGATGGATGAGGGGATCCTCCTGTTCCCGGGGAATGAAGAGAGCGCGATGAATTACAGGGACAATACCTACCATTACAGACAGGACAGCAGTTTCCTTTATTTCTTCGGGATCAATAAGCCGGGATTTTACGGATGGTGTGATGTGGATTCGGGAGAGGACCGTATTTACGGGGATGATTTCGGTATCGATGACATCATCTGGATGGGGGGACAGCCATCCGTAAAGGAACTGTCCGCGGAAGTGGCGGTGGATCATACCGGGCCGGTGAAGGCACTGAAGGAGGCACTGCGAACGGCACTTCAGTCAGGTCGCAGGGTGCATATTCTCCCCCCCTACAGGGGCGACCATATCGTCACGCTGTCAGCCTTGATGGATGTGGATTGCACTAGGGTCAGGGACCAGGTCTCGGAGGAGCTGATCAGGGCGGTGGTGAAGCTGCGGGCCGCAAAGGACAAATATGAGATCGGAGAGATCGAAAAAGCGCTTGAGGTGGCTGGACAGATGCACACCACGGCCATGAAAATGGCATTTCCCGGGAATTATGAACGGGACCTGGCGGGAACCATCGAAGGCATTGCGCTGGCGAGCGGGGGACCGGTTTCCTTTCCGGTCATCCTGAGCATGGACGGGCAGATCATGCATAACCATTCCCACCACCAGGAACTCGTGCAGGGAAGGATCGTGGTGTGTGATGCAGGGGCGGAGACCCCCATGTGCTATGCCAGTGACATTACCCGGAGCTATCCCGTGGGAGGGAAGTTCAACCTGCAGCAGAAGGAAATCTACGAGATCGTCCTGGAAGCCAATGTAAAAACCATGGAAGCATCCCGTCCGGGAATAACCTATAAGGAGATTCATCTGATGGCGGCCAGGATCATTGCCGGGGGACTGAAAGCTCTGGGGCTCATGAAAGGTGATGTGGATGAGGCGGTCGAGGCGGGCGCCCATGCACTGTTCTTTCCGCACGGACTGGGGCACATGATGGGACTGGATGTGCATGACATGGAGGGATTGGGGGAAAATTACGTGGGGTACGACGACAGGGTGAAAAGAAGCAAACAGTTCGGACTGGCCTATCTCAGGATGGGACGGGAGCTGGAGCCGGGATTTGTGGTGACCAACGAACCGGGCTGTTATTTCATTCCCGAGCTGATCGATATTTGGAAAGGAGAGAAAAGATTGGAGCAGTTCATCAATTATGACAGGCTGAACGCATACCGTAAATTCGGGGGGATCAGGATCGAGGACGATGTGCTGATCACAGCCGGTGGCAGCCGGGTGCTGGGCACTCCCATTCCAAAGACCGTGCAGGAGGTGGAAGCCACCATGGGAAGCTGATTGCGCTACAGGCTGGCTTTGTAGTACTCCCGGTTCAGCCGGGCAATATTGGTCAGGGTGATCCCTTTGGGGCATTCGGCCTCGCAGGCACCTGTGTTGGTGCAGTTACCAAAGCCAAGTTCATCCATTTTGGCGACCATGGCCATGACACGTTTCCTGGCCTCCACTTTGCCCTGGGGCAGCAGGGCAAGGTGAGATATCTTGGCTCCCACGAAAAGCATGGCCGAGGCATTCTTGCAGGCAGCCACACATGCCCCGCAACCGATGCATGCGGCTGCATCCATGGCAAGTTCTGCATTTTCCTT
>DSEO01000300.1 GCA_011056635.1 Bacteroides sp. | reverse complement strand
CCGGTTGATGTGTTGGCATTGTAACTGACACCGATGGTGCTCCCGTCTGTTTTGGTTGCGGTTAGCCAGGTAGCATCATCTGCCACGCTCCACGTCACATTTGTACTTACGCTGAAGGTTGTGGAGCCCGATGCAGCTCCCACGCTCCGGCTGTCCGGAGTCACATCCAGATAGGCTGCCGCACCTGCCTGGGTCACTGTTACCGTTTCAGAATAAAGAATTTCACCTTCTGGTCCATCGGGCATAAAAACATTTATACTTGCCGTGCGGGGACTAGTCGACGTATTCGCATTATAAGTAACCCCGATCGTATTTTCGTTGGTTTTGGTAGCTGTTAACCAGGTAGCATTATCTTCCACGATCCAAAATGGATTCGTAATATTCGTGCTTAGGCTGAAGGTTGTACTACCTGCTGTCGAACTTACGCTTCTGCTGTCCGGAGAAACATCAAAATATGCAGCCACACCTGATTGACAAACAGTTACGACTTCCTGAACTCCACCAGCTCCTTGGACCGTCACGTAAGCCGTACGGCCTACTACCGATGTATTGGCATCGTAAGTGACGCCTATTAAACTCCTGTCGATTTTGGTCGCATTTAACCATGAAGCACTCTCCGTAACGCTCCAATCCACGTTTGCGCTTACTACAAAGGTTGTGGAACCCGATTCAGAACTTACATCCCTGTTATTCGGACTGACATCAAGATAGGCCGTGGCTCCTGCCTGAATTACCGTCACGATTTCTTCAACTCCGGGACCGGATACCTTGATGTAGGCTGTACGGGAACTTGTCGAAGGGTTTGCCTCATAGCTGACGCTGATGACAGTTGTACTGGTTAAAGTCGCGGTTAACCAGGAGGCATTATCTTCAACTGCCCATTTATAATCCACAGGTGCACTTACGGAGAAACTTGTAGTACCTGCCTCTGCACTGACACTCCTGCTGTCCGGACTGACATCAAATTGAGCTAAAAGTGCAGTGCTGAAGCTGAAGGTTGCGATAACAACAAGAATGATCCTTTTCATTTCTATATTTGGTATTTATGTTTCTATTTCAACCAAATATCCCAACAAAGACAGGCTGTAGAACAATTTACATTATTGTCTGCACAAAAAAAAGGAAAATGATTAAAATTATTGATTAAGTGTCAGATCACCAGGAAGTAATGCAGCGCCTGCAGGGTGACGCCGGTAAGGACACCGACAGTGAAGTTATCGTCCATATGAAAGGTGAACAGTTCGGCCAGGGTGGCACACAGGGCACCGATCAGCAGGTAGGAGCAGGGAAATCCGAAGATCACGCAGATCACCGATCCTGCATAAAGGCAACCTGTCAGGAATCCCAGCGATCCTTCCAGGGTCTTTCCGTGGATGAGCCTGATCCGCCCGAATTTCAGTCCGGCTATCTTGGCCGCCAGGTCACCGCATACGATAAATGCCAGGCAGAGGTAGCTCACCTCCGGAGGAAACAGGAGAAAGATGATAAATACGGCCACCAGGAAGGAGGTCATGGAGGAGAAACGCTGGATCTCGGTTTTCTTAAAAAACAGGGCCAGCCGGCGCCTTGAAAAAAGACGGTAAAGGTCAGCAGCAATAAAAATCATGGCCAGCACTCCCAGCAGGTAAAGCAGCACCCTGTCCCCCAGCCACACATGAATGGGAATGAAGAGAAGCGCAAAGGGACGGGCAATGATCCGCCACCTGATCACTTCCGTCTCCTGCCCGGCGGTGAACAGGTTTTTGCCTGCTGCGAGCAAGAAGATGCCGGTAAAAGCCAGCAGGAGGATTCCTGCCGTTATAATCACCCACGTCTGAAGGCCGTACCTAACAGGGAGCATGATCACCAGGTAGCTGAAAAGGACCAGGGCAGGTATCAGGCAGTTCCTTGAGACAACGGCAGACAGGAGGACCAGCGCGGCCGTTACGATCAGCAAATACAGCTCCGTGTCCATGATATATGTTTTTCAGGCCATTGTTTAATTTCAGTCCGGTCCCCCCTTTGAGAACCTTCCCCGAACGATATTCAGGTTAATCATAAAAATGTATGCAGAAAGGAGGGCCACCCCCGCCACCAGGTACCAGGGGTATCCGCCGATCACCAGGCGACTGGATATCCGAATTTCCAGAAAGAGTGTACTGATGAGTGTCAGCACCGGCGCCAGGGGGACAAAGCACATGGGAACGAGCTGACCCACCGCGTATTTTTTTTCGCGGAATAACAGGCGGTTCGCTCCAAAACATATCAGCAGGGTCAGGAAGAATTCAACGGGGATGAAAAACATGTAGACCCCGATGGAAGTCGCCAGTCCCCCGCCCCCCCTGAACCGGAAAAAAAGCGGCCAGCAGTGACCTACAATGGCAGCCATTCCCGTCAAAAAGAGGGCAAAATAATCGAGGGCGTTCTCTCCCGGGAAAAAGCACACTTTTGCCAGGACCAGCGGAAGGATCCCCTTGGCCATATCGCCCACGAATACAAGTCCCGCCCAGCCTTTCCCCACTTCCCTTCCCACGTTTGCCGTTCCCGGGTTCCTGTTCCCCACCTGCCTGATGTCAATGCCTTTTGCCCAGCGGGAGATCAGGATGGCGAAATTGATGCTTCCCGCCAGGTATGCCACCGAAAGGCAGATGAGCAAATTCAGCGGATACATGAAAGGATCTGATTGGGTCAGCTCCAATAAAACTACGAAAAACGGATCAATTTGTCTATTTTCCTAACTTTAAGCCTTCGATATTTGTTATAGGTCCATGAACCAAAAAAACTTGAGCCCATGAAAAGAATAATCCCGGTTGCCGTCATTTTCCTGATGACCGCAAGCCTTGCGACCTCCCAGGTAAAGCTGGGCGGGAAGGTTCCCAATTTTTCGGCCATTGACCAGGAGGGTTCGGCCTGGAACCTGAAAAAGAACCTCAAGACGAGTGAATACCTTGTCATTTATTTTTATCCGGCCGCATTCACCGGCGGATGCACCGCTCAGGCCTGCAGTTACAGGGATCAGAAAGGTGACCTGGAGGCAGTGGGCGCGCAGGTGGTGGGTATCTCCGGCGATAGTCCCGCAACCCTGGAGCTATTCGCGAAGGAGCACCGCATCAATTTCAGGCTGCTGTCGGATGCATCGGGCGAAATTGCCGACCTGTTCGGGGTGCCCAGGAGGGACGGGGGACATAACCAGACAGAACTGGGGGGCAAAACATGGGATATTGACCGCGGAACCACCATCCAGCGGTGGACCTTCATCCTGGATAAAAAAGGAACGCTGATCTACAAGGACCCGGAGGTGGAAGCAGCCGGGGACAGCCAGAGGGTGGTGGAATTCCTTTCCACACTTTAGCTGCGGCTTATTTATATAGATTATAAATAAAATCCATATTCTTCCTCCTTTCCTTCGCCTTCATGGTTTTTTTTCCTTATTTTGCTCTCACAACAGAGTTGGTTAGAGACTTTTTATACCCTAAAACGCCTTTATGAGCCAATCTTACCATTTCGGATTTGATATCGGGTCCATCTCCATCAATACCATAGTCACAGATTCCGAAGGGAATATCATCCTGGAGCGATATGATTACTGCCATGGCAAACCTTTCAGGAAGCTGAAGGAGATCCTGGATATTCTTGGAGAGATATACACCGAGGACCAGTTCGGGGAGCTCAGTTTTACCGGAACGGGCGGCAAACTGGCTGCAGAACTGATCGGCGGCAGTTATGTGAACGAAATCGTGGCCCAGTCGACCTCCGTTTCTAAATTGTATCCCCAGGTTCGGACGATCATTGAAATGGGGGGTGAAGATTCCAAACTGATCTTCATGGATGCTCTGGATGGTGACGCTTCCAGGCTTTCCGACTTTGAAATGAATACCCTGTGTGCGGCCGGTACGGGCTCTTTCCTGGATCAGCAGGCAAAACGGATCGGGGTTTCCATCGAAAAAGAATTCGGAGAACTTTCCCTGAAATCCGAAAATCCTCCCCGCATTGCCGGGCGGTGCAGTGTATTTGCCAAAAGCGACATGATCCACCTGCAGCAGATCGCCACACCGGTGCATGACATTGTGGCCGGATTATGTTTTGCGGTGGCCCGGAATTTCATCAGCTCACTGGGAAGGGGGAAAACCATCCGGTTCCCGGTCATGTTCCAGGGAGGTGTTTCTTCCAACATCGGGATGGTAAGGGCTTTCCGGGAACAGCTCAAAGCAGGTGAGCATGACCTGCTGATCCCCGAGCACAACAGGTCCATGGGCGCCATCGGTGCGGTACTGTATAATCTGGATAACGGGAACGGGCAGGAACCCTACAAAGGGACAACCGAACTCGAGGCATATCTCAACGGGGAAAAATCCAAGGGTAATTCCTTCGAACCCCTTACTCCTCCTGAATCCAACATCAACAAGGAGGTTTACCCCCTCCCTGTCTCCGAAGATAAATACGAAGTTTACCTGGGACTGGACATCGGTTCGCTGAGCACCAACGTGGTGCTGATCGACGACCACAACCGGGTGATAGCCCGCCGTTACCTTCCCACGGCCAGCAAACCCCTTGAAGCCATCAGGCAGGGAATGGTGGAAATATTCGACGAGGTGGGCGACAGGGTCGTTGTGAAAGGAGCCGGCACCACCGGTTCGGGTCGATACCTCACGGGTGATTTCGTGGGAGCCGATGTGATCCGCAACGAGATCACGGCCCAGGCAACTGCTGCCATTGCCTTTGATCCGGAAGTGGATACGATTTTTGAGATCGGGGGACAGGACTCCAAGTATATCAGCATCGACAACGGGGTGGTGGTGGATTTCGAGATGAACAAGGTGTGTGCCGCCGGGACCGGCTCTTTTTTGGAAGAGCAGGCAGAAAAGCTTGAGATCAACATCGTGGAGGAATTCGGGGAACTGGCCCTGGGGGCTGACAGGCCGGCGGGACTGGGAGACCGGTGCACCGTGTTCATGGAATCGGACCTGAACGCCTTTCAGCAGCGTGGGGTGGAAACGCCCAACCTGGTGGGGGGACTCGCCTACTCCATCGTCCATAACTATATCCAGAAGGTGGTCCGGAAGAAACGGATCGGGAACCACATCCTGTTCCAGGGCGGGGTCACCAACAACCGGGCCGTGGTGGCCGCCTTTGAAAAGGTCACGGGCAAGAAGATCTTTATCCCGCCCCATTTTGATGTGACGGGCGCCATCGGGGCTGCCATGCTCGCCCGGGATTATGTGAAGGAGAACAACCTGGAAACCCGGTTCAAGGGCTGGGATATCAGCAAGATCCCATATACGGTGGACCGCTTTACCTGCAAAGCCTGCTCCAACCAGTGCGAGATCAGAAGGATACGGATCCAGGGAGAGAAAAAGCCGCTTTACTATGGAGGTCGCTGCGAGAAATACGAACTGGACGAACGAAAAGGGAAAGGGGAAGGGATCCCCAACTATTTTGAGGAGCGGATCGGGATGCTGACGGACGGATTCACCCCGGGGAATGATCCTGAAAAGATTACCGTGGGGATTCCCAGGGGACTGATGGTGTTTTACCAGGAATTCCAATACTGGAGTACTTTTTTCAGGGAGCTCGGGTTTAACGTGATCATCTCCGAGGAGACCAACAACCAGACGATCAAGAAATCACTCAGTCTGATTGTGGCGGAAACCTGTTTCCCGGTTGAGGTGATGCACGGACATATCTACGAACTGCTCGAAGGACAGGCGGATTATGTGTTCACCCCGTTCATCATCAATGTGAAAGCCGCTGCGGACAATCCTACCAGCAACTGCAATTGTCCCTGGGTACAGACGGTCCCGTTCATGGTTCGTGCCTCGCTGCCCGAAGAACAGAAAAACAAACTGCTCACCCCGACGCTGAACTTCCGTTACGGGAACAAGGTGGCGGAGAAGGAATTGCACGATTACTTCGGAAAGAAATTCGGATTCAGCAGGAAGCAGATCGCGGCGGCCATGAAGGAAGCGGACATGAAACAGACCGCTTTCGAGGAGCGGGTCAAACTGCGGGGACGCGAAGTGATGGCAAGCCTGCCGGAGGACCGGGAGACGGTGGTGGTGCTGGGACGGCCCTACAATACAGGCGACCCTGCCCTCAACCTGAGCATGGTGGAGAAGCTGATCAACCTGGATGTGCTTCCGATCCCCACAGATTACCTCCCGCTTCATGAAGAGCATATCACAAAAGACTACGATAAGATGTACTGGCCCAACGGTCAGCGCATCCTGGCCGCCTCCCGGATCGTTGCCCGGGATCCCCGCCTCCACGCAGTCTACATGGGTAATTTCCGTTGCGGACCCGATTCATTCTTAGCGCATTTTGTCCACGAGGAAATGGCCGGGAAACCCTACATGGAGATCGAGATCGACGAACACAGTGCGGATGCGGGGATGATCACCCGGTACGAGGCATTTTTAGACAGCCTGAAAGGATCCAAGCTGATCAAGGAAAAGAAAAAACAGGTCTTTGTCCCCAGGGTCGGGAAAGGATCGCCCATGAAGGACAGGGTGCTCTATTTCCCTTACATGAACGATGCTTCCTATGTGATCGCCGGAGTTTGTCGCAGTTTCGGGATCAATTCGGAATCGCTTCCCGTACAGACCCAGAAAGAACTCGACCTGGCCAGGAAATATACATCGGCCCGGGAATGTTTCCCCATGATCGCCACCACCGGGAGTTTCCTCTCCAAGCTCATGGAACCCGGAGTGGATCCGGCCAAAGTCAGTTTCTTCATGCCCGATCACAATGGTCCCTGCAGGTTCGGCCAGTACAACCGATTCCAGCGGGTACTGTTCGACCGGCTGGGATTTGACAAGACCGAGATCATCGCACCCAGCAATGACAGCTCCTATGAGGACATTTCGGCCGGACACGGAACAAAGTTCCGGCTCAACGCCTGGAAAGGTTTCCTGGCCGTGGACATCCTGCGGAAACTGAAACAGGAAAGGAGACCCTACGAACTGATCCCCGGCAATACCGACCAGGTGTATCAGCAGGGCCTGGCGGACCTGGTAACGTGTATGGAGAACGGAGGCAGGGACCTGACCGATGTACTGGCAAAGATCGGTTACGCATTCACGCAGATCCCGCTTTCCAACGGAAAAAGAAAGCCGGTGGTAGCCATCGTGGGCGAGATCTTCATGCGGGACAACCCGTTCTGCAGCGCGCACCTGGTGGAGAGACTTGAAAAATTCGGGGCGGAGACCTGGATCGCACCTTTTGCCGAATGGCTTTCCTATTCCACCATCCGGTACACCCGTGACAGCAAATGGAAACGGGATTTCAAGGGGGTGATCAAATCGAAGATCCAGGAAATCTCCCAGGAGTATGTGGCCAGGAAAATGTCCCGTCAGTTCCACGGACTGTTCGATGAGGATAAGGAGGTGGCTGTCAAGGATATGCTCAATGCCTGCGGGCCCTATGTACACCGGCACTATGACGGAGACCCGGCCCTGAACCTGGGGACTTCCGCCATCCTGGCGGACAAGGGTATCTCGGGTATCGCCAACATCCTTCCTTTCACCTGCCTGCCCGGTACCCTGGTGACTTCCCTGTCGGACCAGCTGAGGAAGGACAAGCACAACATACCCTACGTGAATATTGCCTATGACGGCCAGGAGGACGCTTCCATCGATCTCAGGCTGCAGGCATTCATGCACCAGGCATACCAGTATGCAGAGGAAAAAGGGTTGACGCACATCGAGGCAGCCGAGGTACTGTAGCACGCGCGGGGATCACAGGACCACCGGCAGCATCCTGTGGAATTCAATTCCGTCCGGGCTCACCCGGGCCTGGGCGGCCATAATCTCCACTCCCCGCCACACCGCTTCATCCAGTGCTGTCCCGTAATCAGGATCAATCTCCCTTGCCGGAGAAAACATCTTCACATCCATGCGCTGGACCACATAGAGCATCACCGGCCTGAAGCCGGCCCTCCTTGCCCTGATGAGTGTCTGCAGGTGTTTCCGCCCCCGGATGGTCACCGCATCGGGAAACAGCGCAAGCTCCCCTTCCTTCAGCGTCACATTTTTCACCTCGATGAAACATTTCCCGTCTTTTCCCTCCCCGTACAAATCAAACCGGCTGTCCTCCCACTTCACCTCCCTTTTCAGCTCCCGGATCCCTTCCAGTCCCGGGATCAGTCCCCGGTTGATCCATTCCCATGCAAGCTGGTTCGGGCGGGAAGTATTGATCCCCACCCAGTCGCCCCCGATCCTGATCATCTCCCAGGTATACCGGGTTTTCCTGGAGGGATCTGCCACGGGCGAGAGGTAGACCGGCGCCCCCTCCTCCAGGCAGCTTTTCATGGAACCCGAATTGGTGCAGTGGGCCGTAACTTCCCTCCCGTCATCCAAAGCCACATCCGCCAGGAAGCGTTTGTAACGCCTGATCAGCCGTCCGTGTATCAGTTGCCGGTCAAATTGCACAGTTCCTGCTCCCGATGGTTCCGGTAAAGATAGCCATATCCCCCTGCATTGGCATACAAAATCAATGAGGTGGTCAAAATTCAAAACCTGATTTTACCAGATCGGTGATATAGTTAGTAAATTGCATCCTGTCCGCGCCGGACAGATCTGTTGCCATACCTCAACAATTTAAAATAAAATGCCATGAAAAAGATTTTACTCATTGTATCGATCCTGGCCCTGGTCATCCCCTTCCGGGAGATCCGGGCGCAGAGCCTGCGGAGTATCGTCAGGAACAAAATCGTCGAAAAAGTCCTCGAGGACCAGGCCGAGGCGGACAGCGTCAAGGCCGTGGAGGAAGGCCGTGAACCTGACCAATCTCCCAACCGGACCATGGACGATGTTTACCTGGATGCGCTGGGACTGAAGGGGAATGTGGCCTACGAATCAAATTACAGTTTTGACGCCTATGTGCAGATGGAGGTCTCCAATTATGAAAAGAACGGGAAACTGGATGATAAGGTGATGTATGATACCTATTTCAACAAGGGGTCGAAGGATTATGCCATGGTGACCGCCGACAAGGGGGACCGGCTCACTTTCCTTTTCGATTCCAGGAACAGTGCCATGCTGATGCTCACCGATTCGGACGGGGAGAAAACCGGTATGGCTTTCCGCGTGGATGAAGAGACAGTCAAAGAGCAGGCGGAAGCACAGCAGGCCGAAGGTGAAGCGGTGAACTACAAGCAATACAAAACAGGGAAGACAAAACAGATCCTGGGATACACCTGTGAAGAATACCTGATCGATGACGAGACTTCCGTGACACGCATGTGGGCTTCCGAAAAACTGGGGAAGGAACTGCGCAAGGAAATGCTCATGAACCAGCAGGCCTTCGGATCTTCCTTCCATTATGCTTCCGGCCTGGACGGCATGGTGATGGAGTATGACTACCTGGACAAGGAGGATGAAGAGCGGGTTGTCATGCAGGTGACCGGGATCGACATGAACCACTCCCATGCGATCTCCACCAGGAATTACTCGGTGATTTCCATGCGGCAGGCTGTGGGAGGCCAGTCCGGAGAGGGGGACACGGAATAGACTGTACACCTGTATCGGCAAGAATCCACAGCATGGATTTCAAATCATTGCTGGCTGATATCCCTTCGGGATTTGAGAAAGAGGTTTACATCCGGGAGGTGGGACGATCGGCCGAAAGTTTCGAATCGCTGCTGGAGATGACCCTCCAAGAGCAGGATCCGCTTGCCTGGAGGGCTGCCTGGATCCTGGACGGCTGCGCCGAAAAGCATCCCGGGCTGGCGGCCGGCCATCTTCACCGGATCATCCGCAGGCTGCCCGGGATCACCTCAACGGGAGTGATCCGTTCCCTGCTGAGAATGCTCTGCCGTTATGAGATCCCGGAGGGTGACCAGGGCCTGCTGGTGGACCTTTGTTTCGGTTATATGGTCTCCGAACCCTACCCTGTGGCCGTCAAGGTGCATGCCATGCAGATCATTTACAACCACGTGCTCCTTTACCCGGAACTGAAAGATGAGCTCAGGACGGTGATCGGGGACCAGATCCTCCACCACAGTGCCGGTTTCAAATCGCGCGGCATGCGCATCATCCGTCACCTGGACCAGATGTAGTCCCCGTTTTTGCGTATCTTGTATCGTTCATATCAAGTTCACAGCTGCAATTCTTTCCATTCTTGGAAATCGTAT
>DSEO01000301.1 GCA_011056635.1 Bacteroides sp. | reverse complement strand
GGTCAAGCTGGTCCTCTTCGATGTGGTCAGGATGGAATACGGCGAAGGCGATGTGTCCTTCAGGCTGAACGAGAAGCCCGGCGAGGAGGATCAAATGTAGTCGATCAGTGAACTGAAGATATCTTTTCCGTCATTTTTTCCGCCCAGTGCGAAGACGGCCCGCTCGGGCTGGGGGGTCATGCCGAATACGTTTTTCTTTTCATTGCACACCCCCGCGATATTATCCACAGAACCGGTCACGTTGATCTCCTCCGAGATCCTGCCGCCGGCATCGCAGTAACGGAACAGGATCTGCTCCTGGTGCCGCATCCGGATCAGCGTGTCGTCCTTGGCTGTATACCTGCCATACCCGGTGGCAATGGGGATCTGGTAGGCCCGGTTGTTGGAAAGTTTGTTGGTGATGGCCGTGTAGTCGTTGTCCGGCTTGATGAAGGTGTGCCTGCAGATAAACCGCTGTGTCCGGTTCATCCGTATCTCCCCCGGCAGCAGTCCCGTTTCGCACAGCACCCTGAACCCGTTGCCGATGCCCACCAGGATCTTCCCTTTCCGGGCAAATTCGATCATGGAATGGATCACCGGGGAATCATTCAGACAGGCGTTGGCCCTGGTGGAACCCTTGCAGGGGAATCCTCCGGGAATGAAAAGCAGGTCAATGCCGTCCAGGCTGGTCTCCCTGCTCCACACCACCCTGACCTTCTGCCCAAAACCCTCCTCGATCACCCGGATCAGTTCTTTGTCGCCGTGAGCGCCAGGAAATATGAGTATGCCGAAGGTCATTACATGACATGTTGTGTCTTCCAAAGTTAACCACAAAAGGGATTTATCCAAATTTGAAGGTAATTATTAAAATGTTAGATTTACAGCCACATGATACGCACGTTGCTGGCCCGGAAGCCCTATGGAGCTTGATGAAAAGGATATACGCAGATTTCAGTTCACCATACGTGATCACTCCGATTATGACTTCACAGAGTACTCCCTTACCTGCCTGAGGAGAAGGCTCACCAGGATCCTTCTGGAGTACGAAATGGACCTGGAGCAGATCATGGAAGCCATGCAATCGGACGGACAATTCCTGGACGGGATCGTGAAAAAGATCACCGTGCACACCACCGAACTGTTCAGGGATCCCAATATGTGGAAAAAGCTAAAGCAGGAAGTGCTGCCTGCGTACCGTAACCGGACCGGGGTCCGGATCTGGCATCCCGGCTGCTCCACGGGCCAGGAGGTCTACTCCATGATGATGCTTCTGGAAGAAATGGAGATGCTGGACCAATGCCAGATCTATGCCAGCGACATCAATCAGGATGTGCTGGAGATCGCCCGGGAAGGCACCTACAAATACCATTTCAACCAGAGTTACCTGGAGAATTTCCAGAAGGTGTTGTTCAGTGAACCGGAACAGCAGGTTTCGAAACTCAGAAAACAGTGGAAGAAATATTTCCACATCGATGAAACCCGCGATATGATCCGGATGAAGGATTTCCTCCGGAATAAACCGGTGTATAAGAAACTGGACCTGGTGAAAGATCCTAACTTCTTTTTGGTTAAATTCGATCTGATCGTTTGCAGGAACGTGATCATCTATTTCAATGATGATCTGCAGAACAGGGTGTTCCGTTTATTCTGGGATAATTTGCAGGAGGACGGGACCCTGGTGCTCGGTGTGCACGAGTCCATCATGGGACCCTGTTCAAAACGTTTCCTGAAGAAGGATTCGTTTTACCAGAAAAAGCCGGCATGAACCAAAAGGGCCTCACCATCCGATCCAAACTGCTGCTGGTAACGGGAGCGGTCCTGTTTTTCTGGGTGGTCATCGCCCTTTTTTACGTGGATGCATCCAACCGGTTGAAAAGCCAGCAGGAACTTTTTGATGTACACCGCGGATTGCAGGGGGACTTCTTTTCTTTGCAGCACACATTCAGCCGGATGGTGCAGGAGCAGCAGCCCGGTCTCCGGGCAGATTGTATCGGATTGGTCCACATCATGGAGGACCGGCTGCGGCAGATCGGTCTCCACGGATCCGTGGAAAAGGAGGCCCCGGTCAGGGAAAGGACCGAGCGGCTCAGGGATGCCCTGGACGATCTGGCGAACCACCTCCGCGCGGACGCTGAAACCGGGGCCAGCACCGATCTGCTGGTGGTGGGCGACCTGATGGAATCGCTCAGTCAGGCCCTCGAAGAACATCAAATCCGGCTTCGGCGGGACCGCCACCTGCAGATCTCCCTTGCCCTGGCGCTGGGATTCCTGGCCATGGGTATCCTGCTCGCGCTTTTTTCCATCCGGCTCACCGGCGCCTTCAGCAAACTAAAACACTTCAGCCGGCTGCTGAAAAGCGGGGTGATCCCCCCGCCCCTGGAATTTCCTTCCGGGGATGAGTTCGGTCAGATTGCCGCGGATTTGAACAGCCATGTTTCGGAGCTCCGCAGGAAGATCAGCTATATCACTTCCAGCGCCAGCGGCGAGGCCACGCCGCCACTTGAAACCGGTGAGCATGACGAACTGGGGAACGCCCTGGTGGTGCTGGCCGACTATATGGCCCGGAAAGAACTGGAAGAAGCCACCCGGAACAGGACGGACAAAAAACAGCACTGGATTGCGGAGGGCCATGCCCGGCTGGGCGAGATCCTCCGGTCGGAACGGGAAGACCTGCACGAGCTTTGTTTCCGCATCATCCAGAAGATGGTTTCCTACATGCGGGTGGAGATGGGATCGCTTTTCGTGACGGGGGACAGCGATCCGGAGCACCCGTCGCTCGAACTGGCCGCCTGCTATGCATACGACCGCAGGAAATACCTCAGCCGCACCCTTGCCTGGGGCGAGGGACTGCCGGGAACGTGTGCGCTGGAGAAAGAGCGGATCTTTCTGACGGAAGTCCCCCAGGACTATTTCGAGATCACCTCCGGGATCGGTGCGGCCAGGCCCAACTGCATCCTGCTGGTCCCCCTCCGCATCGGGGAAGAGGTGCACGGGGTCATCGAGCTTGCCACGGTCAGGCTCCTGAAACCCCACGAGATCGAATTCGTGGAATCACTGTCCGAAAGCATTGCCTCCTCGCTGCTTGCCGTCCGCAGCAGCCAAAAAACAGCCCTGCTGCTGGAACAGTCCCGCGCCCAGGCAGAAGCCCTGAAGATCCAGGAAGCCACCATGCTGGAGAATATGAATCAGCTGGAGCTGGCCCACGATGAATCCAGGCGGAAGGAATCGGAGATCACCGGCATCCTGAATGCCATCAACAGCTCATCACTGGTGGCCGAGATGTCTCCCAGCGGACGCTTTACGGGCATCAACGACCGGTTCCTGCAGTTGCTCGAAACACACAAGGACCAGGTGGTGGGCAAGCACCACAGTGAATTTGCAGAGGTGGACGCCTATTCGGATGCATACAAAAAATTCTGGTCCGACCTGGGCGGCGGCACACCGGTGTCGAAGACGGAAAAGTACAAACTCTTTTCAGACAGGGAGGTATGGCTGGAGCAGACCTTCACGCCCATCGTGAACAGTGAGGGGAAGGTGGACCGGATCCTGAACATTGCCACGGACATTACCGAGATCCGGGAACTGCGTGATCAGCTGGAAATGACCGAATCGGAGATCACGCGGCGGACCCTGGACATGCAGACGCTGAACCAGGCGGTGAATGCCTCGCTGATCAAGTGCGAGCTTGACCCGGATGGGATCATCATGGATGTGAATGAGAATTATTCGGAGGTGACCGGCTACAGCAGGAAGGAACTGCTGGGAAGGAATTACAGGCTCTTTTTGAAGGACCTGGAGAAAGAACAGTTCGAAAAGATCTGGGAGCAGGTCTCCCTGCAAAAGGTGTACGAAGGGGTGATGCGGCGGTCAAAACCCACCGGGGAGGAAGTGTGGCTGGTTTCCACCTTCTCGCCGGTGAAGGATGAAACGGGAGTGATCTACAAGGTGTATTACATGGGGCTGGACATCACCGAGAAGAAACAGAAATACCAGTTGCTGGAGGACGCCAACCGGGAGATCGAAAGGCTGAAAGAAAAGCTGAAGGAATATGAAGCATAAATTGTATTGAAATGACCCGGAGCCGCGTGCAGTATATCGCAACCTGGATCGCACTGGCAGTTTTGCTGTCAGGCTCGGTCATGCTGCTGGTGCTCTCCTGGAACGGCCTGTTCCCGGGCCCCCCTGCCGCAGCCCTGATGATCCTGACCTGGTTGCTGGTGGCCGCCTCGGGGATCTTTCTGTTCATGCTGGCGGTGAAGAAAGCACAACGGCTGTATATCGATGAGGCCAGGCGCCTGGAGCAGGAGAGATCCGAAACGGAGAAGCGGCTTCAGGCAAAGAAGCGGCGGTCCGGCGACCAGCAGCAGATGGATTTCACCGCCATGGCCCGGAAGCTGGTCAGGCGCATCCCGGACGAAGCCTCCCTGGAAGAGGCGGGCAAAATGCTGATTCAGTACCTGGCCAGGGACCTGGAGATCATGTCCGGGATCTTTTATCTGAAAAAGAAGCAGCAGTTCGAAGCCATATCCACCTACGCCGTCGTAAATCCTGAAGAACCTTATTCCTTCCGGGAAGGGGAGGGACTGAGCGGACAGGCGGCCAAGAACGGGCAGGTGATGATGCTGACCCGGCTGCCCGAAGCACACCTGGAGGTCTGTTCGGGACTGGGAAAAGCGAAGCCGGCCTACCTGGCCCTTGTCCCCTTTGTCCGGAAAAACCGCACGGTGGCCCTGCTGGAATTCTCGGGGTTCCGCTACGCGCCGCACGACATTGAAACCCTGTGCAGGATCCTTGCCAGGGACCTGATGCAGAAACTTTCACCGGAGAAATCATGAACAGGGACCCTGTTGTCATCAGGCGGCTGAATTACAGGAAGGTGGTGGTGGTAACCGTCATCAGCGCCCTGCTGGTGCTCCTGATCCTGTTCACTTTCCTGATGGGAAGCGGCCGTCCCCTTACTTTCAGCAACCTGTTCCAGCTCCACCGCGACCATCCTTCCCTGATCCTGCTGGACCTGCTCCCCGTATTCATCTACCTTTTCCTGATGCCCATGCACAGGACCATGAACCGGGCCATTGCAGACTACGAAGCGAAGGTGAAGGAATCCCGTATGCTGATGGAACGCAATACCAGCTTTGCCAGGGAGCTTTCCGAGGGGGATGATGCGGAACCCTGGGAGGAGATGATCGAAACCGAACTGGGCAAAGCGCTGCGCCTGATCCAGCTCAATATCAAATCCAACCGGAGGAAGGAGCGGGAACAGACCTGGATCGCCGAAGGAAAGGACATCGTTTCCGTGATCCTGCGGGAACATTTCGATCTGGAGGAACTCGCTTACCGCATCCTGATGGCCCTGAACAGCTATATCGGCTCCACCCAGGGCGCCCTCTACCTGTATGACGAAGAGCAGCAGATCCTGACCAACACGGCCACCTACGCCTATAACCGGAGAAAATTCCAGCAGCAGCAATTCCGGATCGGGGAGGGACTGGTGGGACAGTGTGCTTATGAGATGGATTACATCTACCGCACCGAGATCCCCGAAGATTACATCACCATCACCTCCGGTATCCTGGGCGACCAGAAACCGGGGAGCATCCTGCTGGTGCCGCTGATCACCAACGAAGCGCTCCAGGGGGTCGTCGAGTTCGCCTTCCTGGAAACACGCATTCCCAAGCTGACCATCCAGTTCCTGCTGGAGCTGGGGGAGATCATCGCCCGCACCCTGCTCAACCTGAAGATGACTTTGCGGACCCGGCACCTGCTGGAAGAATCCCGCAAAATGACGGAGGAGCTGCGCAGCAACGAGAAGCAACTGCAGGAAAATGCCCGGGAGATGGAGTCCGCCCAGGAAAACCTGCGAAACGCCAACATCCAGCTGGAGGAAAAGATCGAGGAGGCGCAGAATGCCCGCCAGCGGCTTCACCTGATGCTGGAATATGCCTCGGAGATCATCTCCATCTACGATGAGAACTTCACCCTCACCTATATCAGTCCCTCGGTGATCAACATCTTCGGTTACAGCATGGAAGAGATGGTGGCCGGGAAGGACATGGAACGGATCGGGCGGGACGAGGCCGCCCGGCTCATGAAGACCCTGGAAAGTCTGAAGGAGCATCCCGACCGTGTCTCCACCATCGAATACACCTTCCTCAAAAAGAACGGGGAGCGCATCTTTCTCCGGACCCACTGCAGGAACATGCTTTCCGATCCCTCCATCAGGGGATTTGTGCTGAACACCCGGGATATCACCGAATCCAAGCGCGCGGAGAAGGAACAGCGGCTGAAGACCCGGATGCAATCGCTTTCCGAGAACTCCCTGGACCTGATCCTGCGGATGGGCAGCTCCGGGGTCATCCACTATGCCAACCCGGTGGTGGAGGACTACACCGATGTGCCTCCGCACACCATGATCAACCGCAACAAGGATGAGCTCCCGTTCCAGCAAACCTTCGCTGATCTCCTGGGGGAGATCCTCGGACGCATGCAGGAAAAGCCGGTGAAAATGAACCTGCAGATCACCCTCCCCCTCCGGCTGGGCACCTATCAAACCGAAAGGATCCTGAGCGTGGATGCCATCCCGGAATTCCAGGACCGGGAACTGGAGACCATCCTCATGATCGGTCACGATATCACCGAGGCCAAGCGCATTGAAAAGGAGATGCAGGTGCAGCACGGGAAGATCCAGGACAGCATCAACTACGCCGAGCGCATCCAGTCCTCCATCCTCCCGGAGACCGGCCGCATCAGGAAAGCCTTTCCCAACAGCTTTGTCTATTACAAACCCAGGGATGTGATCTCGGGCGATTTCCCCTGGTTCTTCGAAACCCCCGAGGCCTGGTACATCGCGGCGGTGGACTGCACCGGTCACGGGGTTCCCGGGGCATTGCTTTCGCTGGTGGGGCTCTTTCACCTGAACAACCTCACCGGCCTGAACCCGAAGATCTCCGCGGGGGACCTGTGCGAGGCGCTCCACCGGGAAGTCCGGAAAACCCTGAAACAGGACCGGGACGGGATCGAGACCCGGGACGGGATGGACATCGCACTGTGCAAGTTCCACAGGAAAAAACCGGTGGTGGAGTTCGCCGGGGCCCACCGTCCCCTGCTGGTGCTCAGCGAGGGAGAAATTACGGTCTACAAGGGGGACCGGAAGGCCATCGGGGGCCGGACCCATCCCAGAAAGCCGGAGCAGCCTTTCACCAGTCACACGATCCCCTGGCAGCAGGGGGACAAGTTCTTCTTTTACACCGACGGGCTCACCGACCAGCTGGGGGGACCCGACGGACTGAAGTACGGCACGGGGAGGGTGCGGCAGGTACTGCTTGAAAATGCCGGTTACACCATGCCGCAGTTTGATGAATTTTTCCAGAGCGATTTCGAAAGCTGGACGGGCGTGGAGCGGCAGCTGGATGATCTGCTGCTCATCGGGATTGAAGTCTGAGGCAGATTCCATATATTTGAATGACCATGACATATTCCGGTAACAACAGTGGCTTTATCAATTACATTTACGATCGGTACAGGGATCTGACCATCAGAGATATCTGTCTTGTTTTCGAGGGACGGATCACGCACCAGGTGATGAAGGCGCTCACGGGACTGATGGAAGAGCAGATGGAGGAAATGAAGGAGAAAAGGACACTGCGCCGGGTGTACCACGTGATGGTGGAGTCCCTGCAGAACATCAACCGTCACGCCGAAACCTTTGAAAACGACGGATATCCTTACCCGGGGCGGGGGGTGGTCCTTGTGACCAGGGACGAAGGCCATTACCGGATCACCACCGGGAACATCATCGAGACAAGCAACGTGGAGGAGATCTCGCTGTTTTTGGGGCGACTGAACAACATGGATCCTGCGGGACTGGACGAGCTCTACATGAGACAGATGCGTGACGGGGTCATCTCGGCCAAGGGAGGGGCGGGACTGGGCTTTATCGATGTGCGCAGGAAAACGGCCCATCCCCTGGATTACGATTTCATACAGGTCGACAAGGATACTTCCTTCTTTATATTCACCGCAACAATATCCAGACAGGAATCATGGAAGCATTAAGGATAGAACCGACGGACGACAGTCCCCTGGTTGTGCTCGACAGGGAAAACAACCTATTTGAGATCTCCGGGAAGTCCCTCCCCGAGAATGTGGTGCAATTCTACCGGCCGGTCACCGAATGGCTGACTGCCTACCAGAAGGATCCCGGTCCGGAGACCGTCTTCACCTTCAAGCTCATCTATTTCAACACCGCCTCCTCCAAGATGATCCTGGACATCCTCATGCTCCTGGAAGAGATGGCGGAAGCGGGGCACGAGGTGACGGTCCGCTGGATGTCCCTCACCTCGGACGAGGACATGCAGGAGGCCGGAAAGGAATACGAGGAAATGGTCGATCTCCCCTTTGAACACCACACCTACGAATTTGAATAAATGAGCGAGGAGATACTCAGAGCGCTGATGCAGCTGTTCGCCCTGATCACCAAGCAGGACGGGGGGATCGGGCAGAAGGAGATAAACTATGTGGACAATTTCCTGGTACAGCAGATCGGCGTGGAATCCTCCCGCGAATACCTCCAGCTTTACAAAGAAACCGCCCGGGCGGACTTCATCCCCGAAAAGAAACTCACCTCCGTGCTGGATTCCGTCCGGGTCCTCAAGCTCTGCAAGCAGATCAGCAGCACCATCAACCAGCGCCAGAAAGTGGTGGTGCTGGTCCGCATCCTGGAACTGATCAACGCCGAGTACCACCTCACCGAACAGCGGCTGGGGATCGTGAGGACCGTGGCCGATATCTTCCGCATCAGTCCCCAGGAATATGAGGACATCCTGACCTTCGTCACCTCGGTGAAAGTGGATGCCTTCACCCATAAGAACCACCTGGTAGTCTGCGATTATATGTCCACCTCATCCCGCCAGTACCACATGGACGGGGTGGACACCCCGGTCTTTTTCCTCCGGGTGCCTTCCGTGGAACTGTACTTTCTGAAATACACCGGACAGAAGGAGGTCTTTCTGAACGGGCTGAATGTGCGTACGGGCGTGATCTACCTCTTCGCCTCGGGCAGTTCCCTGCGGCTCCCGGTGGGACAGCCCATCCATTACAGCGATATCGCATCCCATTTCATGTCAGGCCTTTCCGTGGAGAAGATCACCCTGGAAGCCGACAGCCTGTCCTACCGTTTCCCGGGAGGGGTGACCGGCCTGCACAATGTGACATTTTCAGCCCGGCAGGGCAATCTGGTGGGGATCATGGGATCCAGCGGTTCGGGCAAAACCACCCTGCTGAATGTGCTTTCCGGGATGTACCGGCCGGCATCGGGACACATCCGGATCAACGGCCTGGACCTTGTGAAGGACGGGGAGCAACTGAAAGGCGTGTCGGGCTATGTGCCCCAGGACGACCTGCTTATCGAGGAGCTGACCGTTTTCGAGAACCTCTATTACAGTGCCAAATTCTGCTTCGGGAACCTGACGGGTAAAGAGATCCGGAAAAAAGTCACGGACACCCTGGCCAGCCTGGGACTCAAAGAAAAACACAACCTGAAGGTGGGGTCGGTGATGAACAAGACCATCAGCGGGGGACAACGGAAACGGCTGAACATCGCCCTGGAGCTGATCCGCGAGCCTTCCATCCTCTTCCTGGACGAGCCCACGTCGGGACTCTCCTCCAGGGATTCGGAGAATGTGATGGACCTGCTGCGGGAACTGACCCTGAAAGGGAAACTGATCTTTGTGGTGATCCACCAGCCTTCCTCTGAACTCTTCAAAATGTTCGACCGGGTGGTGGTCCTGGACGAGGGCGGACGGATGGTCTATTACGGGAATCCCGTGGAGGCGGTGATCCATTTCAAAAAGGCGGACAGACAGGTGAATGCGGGTATGGGGGAATGCCCCGTATGCGGCAACGTGAACCCGGAGCTGATCTTCAACATCCTGGAGGCCCGGCAGGTGGATGAATTCGGGCATTACACGGACCAGCGCAAGATCAGTCCCGCCGCCTGGGAGGAGATCTACCGGAAAAATCCCCCAAAGGCACCCGTCACAAAAGCCCACACCCCTCCCCCTGCCAGTCTCCGCGTCCCAAACAAATTCTTCCAGTTCATCAATTACCTGAAACGGGATGTGAAGACCAAGATCAACAACCGCCAGTACCTGTTGCTGACCCTGCTGGTGAGCCCCGTGCTGGC
>DSEO01000348.1 GCA_011056635.1 Bacteroides sp. | reverse complement strand
GTTGACCCGCCAGGGCTCGAACCTGGACTCTTCTGAACCAAAATCAGACGTGTTGCCAATTACACCACGGGTCAATCGTGGTTGCGAAAACCGGGTGGCAAATATACGAATTATTACGATTACTCTGCAACAATTTCCAGCCCTTCCCCGGTCATTTTCCAGGTTTTACCAGCCATATTCCAATCGGAAAGACGGTTCACGTTGTGAACACCTTCCAGATAGTCCCTGGTCTCACGGTCGAGCACAACCACTTTACCTTCCGGCACCATGACAATGGCTTCCACCCGGGGGAATCTCCATTTCTGTTCCATGTCCACCGAAAAATACGGATCCAGGATGAGTCTGTTGGAGCTTGTTCTGAAATTGTAATCGATGGTGGCTGCGTTCCTTTTTGCCTCGTTCCAGGTCTTGCCTTTGGACTCCTTCTTGATTTCAACTGCAAATGTTGTTCCTTCCGCTTTTTCCAGATCCAGGTTGAGACGCCCGTAATAAGCATCGGCATCTTCCAGCAGAAACCATTTTTCGTCCAGGTCGATGATCGATTCTTCCTTGAGGTAGTCTTCCTGGCTTTCGTTGATCATCACATAGAGTGTATCCGAACCGATCACCAGGTCCTGGGTCAGGGATTCCCTGCCGGAATCGGAATAGTTGCTGGTTTCAAAAGCCACGATCCCGATGATCAGCAGCAGGGATACGATCCACAGGGTCACGGCTCCCACGCCCAGTCCCCTGTTGCTTGTTTTCAGGTTGAAAATCAATTTAACCAGCCCGTATAGCATGGCCGCTATAGGAATGAGGATCAGTAATGTAATGGCTATTACCAGCAGTGTTACTGAAACTGGGTCCGTGAAGGGAAGAAGTAAATCACCCAGGGAAAAATTATGCGATTCGAACGGAAAAACATGTATTCCAACAAAAGGAAGGGTGATCAATCCGATCAGAATCCCGATTCCGCCAATGACGAGAGCGGTACCGATGATGATAAATATTACTTTAATGAACACCAGCAGAATTTTTCCCAGTACCTCGAAAAAATCATTCGATGCCCGGGTTGTTCTCCTGTAAGTTTCAGAACTTTTTGCCCTGGAAACATTCTCTCTTACGTTCTCCTTGACGGTATCGTATTCTTCACGAATTTTTTTTTCCAGGTTGGAAACATTCACTTTCTCGCCCCTCATTTCCAGTTTCTGGGCTGCCGTTTCAGCCCTGGGGAGGACTATCCAAAGGATTACGTAGATCAGGATGGATGCAAATCCCGCGAAAAAGAAAATCACAAAAAGCAGCCGGAAGATCACAGTATCAATGCCGAAATATGCACCCAGTCCGCCGCAAACACCCGCGATCACCGAATTCTCAGGATCCCGGTAGAGCCTTTTGCTGGTGGAGTAGGTTTCATGAAATGACCTTTTTTTACCGGATTCCTCCGCGGTATCGGCAATATCTTCCGGATTGCCCATCACATCAATTACCTCATCAACGATTTCCAGGGTGATCACCTGGTTTTCCTTGGTGATCCTTTCCTGGAACAACTCTGCGATCCTGGATTCGATATCATTGATGATCTCCTTGCTTTCCTGTGCATCTGAAAAATACCTGCCAATGCGGTCCAGGTATGTTTTCAGTTTTTCGTAGGCATCATCATCGATGTGAAAGATGATCCCGCTCAGGTTTATTTTAATTGCTTTCTTCATGGTATATGGCTTTATGAATAGTTCTTGATCGAATTGATTGAATTGATGAGAGCTTCCCAGGATTCATCAAGCTCCTTCAGGTAGGCCCTGCCTTTTTCTGTCAGACTGTAATACTTTCTGGGTGGACCCTGTGTGCTCTCTTCCCACCGGTAGCCGAGCAATCCGGCATTTTTCTGCCTCGTCAGCAGTGGATAAAGGGTACCTTCCACAACGATCAGATCATTTTCCTTCAAGGCATTGATGATGTCAGTGGTATAGAGGTCTTTCTTATCCAGGATAAGTAAGATACAATATTCCAGGATACCCTTTCGCATCTGTGCTTTGGAATTCTCTATCTTCATGTTTGTGTATTTTTATAATACTGTAATATACAGAATACATGTTTATGCAAGCTATATTATGGTTCAAAGATATAGAAAAATATTAATACCATGCAATACATGGTAGTAAAAAATTTAAAAAAATAATGATTTTCCGGATAAAGATGACCGGCTAGGTCTCCATGGATCGGATCTCCCTGCGCAGATTCTCCCAGTGCGACTCATGCATTTTTGCTCCTTCGAGCTCAATGATCCTGCCTGCCAGGATCGCACCCATTTTCCCACAGATTTCAAGGGGATGTCCTTTGATCAGACCGTAAATAAATCCGGATGCATAGAGATCGCCGGCACCGGTTGTATCCAGAGGTCTGGAAGGCCTCACGCCGATCCTTTTCAATTCTCCCCCGGACATGCAGAAAGATCCTTCGGCCCCCAGCTTGATCACCACGATCTCCGTATCCTGCTGGAATCCCATCGCGGCTGATTCAGGCGTATTGTCGGTCAGCGCCATGATCTCCTCTTCATTGGCGAAGAGGATATCCACATACTGATGAATCATGCTATTGAAAAACTCCTGGTTTTTTGCCACCACGTTAAAACTGGCCAGATCCAGGCAGATCTTCAGGTGTGCCTCGGATGCAAGCCTGAGGGCTTTTTCAAGCATTTCCTTGTTCTGTACCAGGTACCCTTCCACGTAGAAGTAATCGTAACCCTCAAAAATATCACGGGTGATATCGTCGGCTGACAGGTCGATGGCCGCGCCCAGGTATGTGGCGAAGGTTCTTTCCGAGTCGGAGGAGATCAGGGCCATGGCCCGCCCCGTTTCACTCATGGTACGAAAAAGAATGGGCTTGATCTTATTGATCTGCATGTCTTTCTTAAAGAACTTGCCCATGTCATCATTTCCGACCGAACCCACAAATCCGGTTTCAATCCCCAGGTGGGCCAGCCCGTGAATGGTATTGGCTGCCGAGCCTCCGGATGCTTTGATTTTCGGCATACCGGCAGTTTCAGCAAAAATAAAGCTCGAAGTGTCCCGGTCCACAAGGGTCATACTGCCCTTGACCAGACCAAAACCATCGAGAATGGAATCACTATCAATCATGGTAATGATGTCCACCAGGGCGTTCCCCATCCCAAGAACCTTAGCCATGTTTCTTAAGTTTCATGCAAACATATAACTATTTAGATATACTGAAACTGATACGTAAATCAGGCGGAAAGGTTTTTTGAAAATAGTGTTGTTTAATTGGTGAAAAGCAGTTAATTTTGCGACGCCTGAAAGGGCATGAAAAAATTCCTCAGTAGCTCAGCTGGTTAGAGCGGCGGACTGTTAATCCGTAGGTCGTAGGTTCGAATCCTACCTGGGGAGCAAAGATTGAAAGGACTTCTCAAAATGGGGCCCGTTTTATTTCCAGCCCCCGGTCCGCGCCCTCCGCTGATTTTTTAGAACCCCCCGAAATTTGGGTATTATTTGTGATTATCAGATTATTGTGTTGATTGATAGTCAGGTTGTATGAATTGGTGGATACAAACACATCACCTCCTTCCGTAAAACTCAACAAAAAATCCACATGGGGCTTATCCGTGATGACCACTTCCGTCTCTTCTCCGGGGGACAGGGTACCGTGTTCAACGACGTCTACAAAATCGCTTCCCGTCCAGTGGCATGAGTAAAAGTTATAAAAAGGGTAGTCGGAATTGTTCGTGAAAGAATAGGTAATACCGGTAACCGTAAGGGTCTGGGTTGTGGTAGCTGATCCTCCTTTTCCATCTGCCTTGAGAGAAACAGTATAGGTATCAGGTTTTTCATACTGATGGGATGGAGATTCCTCTGCCGAGGTTAAGCCATCTCCGAAATCCCAATTGTAGGTGTCAGAATTGGTGGACAAATTTGTGAACTGAATGATTTCACCCACTTCGGTGGGGGTGGAAAAGGAAAACTCGGCATTCGGTTCCCTGGTGCAGGAATTGAAACACAACATCAGCACTGTGCCGGTAAAGGGAATGATCAGTCTTTTCATTGTTTTAGGTTTAAGTCGAAAAATAAAGATAGGATAATTTTACCGGATTTGGGCCCTTCTCCGCAGAATGTTTCGTGATCGCGGCATATAGGAGCCATTGCTCACAAAGCGCATATCCTCAATGGTGTAGAATGCCTTGGGGTTGAATCTCTTGATCATGTTCACAACATGCTGCATTGCCTTTCTCTGCAGAATGATATAGAGGATTCCCACTTCTCCTTCTCTTCCCTTTCCGGTTACAAAGGTTACCGGGTATCCTGATTTTCGAAGGTTATTGACCAGGTCACTCGCATCGGCCCGGGTGATGACCCTGATCAGTTCATGGCCCAGGGCCAGTTTGGATTCGATGCGCATGCCAATGTAGGTACCCAGGGCAAATCCTCCTGCATATCCTACATAGGTCATCCAGTTATCCAGGTTCACCATGACCCTCGTGATCGTGATCACCCAGATAAGAGACTGGAAAAATCCGACGAACGGCGCATAGTTCCGGTATCCCTTGGCGATCAGGATCACCCTGATCGTATCCATGGATACATCCACGATCCTGGCAAGCAGGATGAGCAGGGGCAGAATGACAAAATCGAAAATCGGACTCTCCATCATCTGTTATTTTTAAAAAATTGTGGACCATCTTCTGGGTATCCGCTGCTGCCAGTCATCCCGGTGATACACATAACTGACGATCAGGGGAAGCACAGCGGTGGCCTCAGCATAGACCATCTGTTCAAAGGTCGTATCCACCTTCCCCCAGGAAGAGGCCTCCTTCAGGGTACTGCTGGAGCATGCCCCGTCACGTGCATCGGCCACGGTGATCTGGACTGCGTATCTGTGCATGGGGACCTCCTTGCCCAGGATCTCCGCACAAACCACCGTATCCTGGGCAAAATTCTTGGGAACTCCTCCTCCGATCATGAACAGACCGCTGACAGGCGCCTGCATCTTGATCATGGTCAGTTCCCTGAAATCCTTTACCGAGTCGATGGAAACATGGCTGACAGGATTGTCCCACTGGTGTTTGACCAGGCCGAAACCTGCACTGCTGTCGCTGAATGCCGGGCAGAATACGGGGACGTTCATCTCATAGGCTGCCAGGACCAGTGAATCTTTGCGCTTATTCATGCCGGAAAGGTAGCGGCCCATTTCGCGGATAAACTCCCTGCTGGAATAGACCCCGGGTTTCATTTTGTCGGCGATCTTCCGGATGGTCATGTCGCATTCCTGCAGCTGTTTCTCGTCAATATAGGTGTCATAGATCCGGTCGATGTACAGGTCCCTCAGCATCCCGTCATCCACGTGGGGTGTGCCTTTGTAATGATTGAATCCCAGGGCTTCGAAAAAATCCATGTCCACCACGGAAGCCCCTGTGGCCACCACCGCATCCACCATTCCGCTTCGGATCATATCCACATATACCTGCAAGCATCCCGCTGCACCGGTGCTGCCCGCAAGGGTAAGGATGACAGTGCAATCCGGATCTTTGACCATCCGGTGCAAAAGATGGGCTGCCCGGGCTGTATCCCTTGAGGTAAAAGACATTCCCTCCATACTCTCGATGATGGGAGTGGAATCAAATGATTTGATATCAATGTGCCGGACTTTCTCGGCCAGCAGTTCCTTTTTTTGCATGATAATAATTGTAGCTCAATAATTTATAGATCAGTTTTGCAGCCAGGAAATCCGGAGCCCTGTTGGATGTAACCGGACAGAGCTCCACCACGTCAAAACCAACCAGCTCTTTCTCTTCAGCCACCCTGCGAATCAATCCAAGCAGGGAGTACCAGTCCATTCCCCCCGGTTCCGGCGTACCGGTGGATGGCATGATGGACGGATCCAGCACATCCAGGTCAAGGGTCAGGTAGACCTGGTGGTCCAGGGTATCCAGTACCCGGTCCATCCACTGCGGATCGCCGATGATCTTCTCCTGGTAAAAGATCCTGCCCGGGTCCGTTTCCTGCTTTTCCGAAACATCCATGCTTCTGATGCCAACCTGGGTAACCTGGCAGAGTTCGCGGGTCCTTGCCATGACGCAGGCATGGTTATAGGGGCTACCAAGGTACTCCTGCCGGAGATCTGCATGGGCATCAAGCTGAAGCACATTCATTCCGGGATATTTCTGATGATGTGCCCGGATTGCTCCAAGGGAAACAGAATGTTCTCCCCCGATGGTTACCACGAACTTCTTCCGTTCCAGCCATCCCAAAACACGATCCTGCACAGCCTTCACCATGGCTTCGGGATCTTCACCCGCATCCACCGGATGATCCGTAAAGATCCCCTGCCTGAAAACCTCGCTGTCGGTCTCGATATCATACAATTCCATATTGGCCGAGGCCTGCATGATGGCTTCAGGACCCCGGTCGGCTCCCTTAATCCAGGTACTGGTGGCATCGTAGGGAACAGGGACCATGACGATCTTTGCATTCACCCGGTCAGCATGCGATCCCGTAATGTCACCGAAATTGATCATCCATTCAGGATTTTATCAGGGGATGGTAGTAAGAGGTAAAACAAAGGGCGGTCAGTGCTGTACCGTATGCTTTCCGGGGAATGAACGACTCGGAAAGGATACGGGCCTCGCCCAGGTGATACCTGTCCGAATACCCATGCTGATAAAGTTCTTCCAGGCTGGCTTTCAGCCTTCGCTCCAGTTCCCGCAGGTCATAATTCCCTTCATGTTCGCAAACCAGGCCTCCGTATCTCGAACCGCTGGTACGGTCATAAAGCCAGGCATAAATGATTCCGGCGGTTGCCTGCTGTCCCTTTTCTGCGTTGCAGACCGACATAATGGACTCCAGCACAGCACCATGGGTGATCTCATCCGGGCGATCGATTTTGGTGGCAATCTCCGGAAGGATGGAAGAATAGGTCATGATGTTGCACATTTCAATACGGGCTGCCTTGAGTGCCAGATGGTAAGAACCGGCGTGAATGGCTATATCGCTCTCGCCGGTGCCCGAAGTCTCAAAATACCGGGCGGGAATCCTGTTCCCTGTATAAAAACCGCCTGTCTCTACAGGCAGAATGTGTTCTTTTTCAATTGTCAGTAAGTCTTGCATAATTTTCCATTTTTTTGAATATGAAACATGATTGAGCAAACCACCTGGTAATCCAAACCAGATGGAAAAAATGGAAAATTGTGTTCAGACCCTGATTTTAATTCGCAGGTAAAAGAGAGCATGCAGCAGGTAGACCGTATACAGGTTTAACCAGTACCGTATGAATCCTCCCGGGATCAGGAGAAAACCCTTGTATTTTCCTGCAAGTGACATCAATGTAAGTAGCTAAATAACAGTTAATTATAATTAACTTTGTTAAAAACGGTTCAAAGGTAAATAAAAATGAAATATAATCATTACAACGGGGAAAAAAATACAACTTCTATTTTTTCTGTTTTCTGATCATGCAGTTCAGCATCCCACGTACATAACCCACCGATTCAGCCAGACCGGGCAACGGATCATGGCCGTCTTTTTCATATTCAAAACTGGCCACACCTCTGTAGTTTTTCTTCAAAAGCAATTTCAGGAATGCTTCGATGTCAATAATCCCCCTGCCGATCTCCACGGTTGTTCCGGAGGACTCTGCTTTGTCCACATCCTTGATATGAACGTCGTGCACACGGTCGAAAAATCTGGAAGTCTCCACGACAGGATCAAGTCCGATACGGACCATATGACCGATATCCATACAGAGCCCCATGCGGGGATCCAGGTGGCTGATCCTTGTGAAGGCGCTTTCGGGACTGGGATATTTTTCATCACCCGGACCGTGGTTGTGGATGGCCAGTCTGATATCGTATTGCTGGACCTTTTTATTACACAGGTCAAGCAGGTCATGATCCGGGACACCGATGATCACTTTCAGCCCTGCCTGTTTTGCGTATTCAAAGGCGCGATCCACCTCTTCCCCGGAGGTCATGTAAATCACACCGGCCCCGTACAGATCGATGCCGGCATTCCTGATTCGCCCAGCGATCTGTGCGATCTCTTCCGGAGTGGATTCCAAAGGCATATGCATGCTTTTCAAAGCAATATTGCCGATTCCCAGCCGGCGGGTCATCTCCAGGGTTTCTCCGAGATCAAATTCCCTGAAAGTGTAAGAAGCAATGCCAAGCGCAAATGGGATCTGCTTTCCCGGGGTTTTAGGGCCCGGTTGAGAATCCCTTGCCAGGGATCCAGGAACCTGGGAGGCCATCAGTCCGATCCCGGAAAGCCTCAGGAAGTTTCTTCGGGAAAAATTCATTGTATCAGTCATTTTTTTTCAGGTATCAATCGATTGGGGACAAAATAAAAAAAAATAACCTCAAATCGGTGTGCGGGTTGGTTATTTATCATAATTTTAGGATCCTCGTATTTCAAATTCAATAAACATGAACAGCATCAAATTACTTTTCTGGTTATGGATTGCCTCAGTTACTGCGGTGTCCCATGCCCAGTCAGATCCGGCTCAGCCCCTTCCGCTGGATGAAAAAGTACGGTTCGGGCAGCTGGAAAATGGCCTGACATACTATATCCGCTCCAACCAGGAACCCAGGGAGCGGGCATCTTTTTATATCATACAGAATGTGGGTGCATTGCTTGAGGAGGACCACCAGAACGGGCTGGCCCATTTCCTGGAGCACATGGCATTTAACGGGACAAAGCATTTTCCCGGTAAGGGGATCATTCATTTTCTTGAAAGGCACGGGGTAGCATTCGGGGAAAATATCAATGCATATACCAGCCAGAACCAGACGGTCTATAACCTGACGGATGTTCCGGTCAACAAGCCGGGGATTCTGGACAGCTGCCTGCTGGTCCTTCATGACTGGTCCCATTACCTGCTGCTGACCGAGGAGGAAATCGATCTGGAACGTGGTGTCATCAAGGAGGAATGGCGGACCAGGAGAAATGCTCAATTCAGAATGTTCACCGCTTCCCTGCCTTATTTGTATCCCAATTCAAAATTCGCGGAACGGGATGTGATCGGTGATCTGGAGGTGATCGAGAATTTTGATTATCAGGTACTCAGGGACTTTTATCACAAATGGTACAGGACCGATCTTCAGGCAATTGCCGTGGTGGGGGATTTCGATGCAGATGAGATGGAGAAGAAAGTAAGAAAACAGTTCTCAGCAATACCCCCGCTGGAAGATCCTCCCGAGAGACCTTTTTATGACATACCCGACAATGAAGAGCCCATATTCGGACTGGTCACGGACAAAGAAGCAGATCAGACGGTCATTCGGTATATCATCCGGCACAGACAGCCCGATGCCGGTGTGAAGACACTGATGGATCAACGGGAAGATTATATCCATTCCCTCTTTAACAGCATGATGACCCAGCGTCTTGATGAGCTTCTTCAGAAAGGAGACCCTCCTTTTGTGGTGGGAGTGATCAATTATGGGGATTTTGAAAGGGGTTACGAGGCCCTGAGCGTAATCGCCATTCCCAAGCCCAATGATGAAGAAAGGGGATTTAAGGCCCTGATGACCGAACTGGAAAGGGTGAAAAGATACGGTTTTACGCAGGGAGAGCTTGACCGGGCCAGATCCAACCTCCTCACCCGCTGGGAGAATTATTACAAGGAAAGGGACAAGATCTCCAATGATGAGTTCGTGGAGGAATACATCAGTCATTATCTCGAGGGGAACGCATTTGTCTCCGTAGAGGATGGCTACGAGCTGGTTCAGCTGCTGCTGCCAACCATTACCCTGGAAGATTTTGATGCCCGCCTTGCCGGGTGGATCACGGACAAAAACAGGGTGCTGGTCATTCAGGGACCGGAGGGAGAAGATGTGGAGCATCTCTCCCAGGAAGCTTCTCTCCGGATCCTGGAAGAGGTCGCACAGATGGATGTTGAGCCTTATGAGGATGAAGCGCTTGCCGAGTCGTTGATCTCCGAAGCGCTTTTGCCTGCCGGCATTGTAGAAACCAGGGCACTTCCGGCTTTCGATGCGGTGGAATGGACCCTTGAAAACGGCGCGCGGGTGGTTTTCAGGCATGCAGATTACGAGAAGGACCAGGTTCAGCTGCAGGCCTACAGCAAGGGAGGAAGCTCACTCTATGACGATGCATATGTGCCTTCTGCGGAAATGCTGACCAGTCTGACCAGTTTTTACGGTGTCGGGGAGTTTGACGCCATGGGATTACAAAAAATGCTG
>DSEO01000043.1 GCA_011056635.1 Bacteroides sp. | reverse complement strand
TACAGCAAGGGAGGAAGCTCACTCTATGACGATGCATATGTGCCTTCTGCGGAAATGCTGACCAGTCTGACCAGTTTTTACGGTGTCGGGGAGTTTGACGCCATGGGATTACAAAAAATGCTGACCGGCAAAAATGTTTCCCTTCAGCTGAGCCTGAACAACCTCAATGAGGGAATGAGCGGTACGGCCAGCCCGGAAGATATGGAAACGCTCATGCAGCTTGTATACCTCCACTTCAGCCAGCCCCGGTTTGACCGTGATGCTCACCAGGCCATCCTGGCAAGGTACAAGGCACTTGTGCAGAACATGGGGAACAATCCGCAGAAGATCATGAGCGATTCGCTGAGCCTGATCCTCTCAGATTATCATCCCCGCACGCGTGTGCTTGATGAGGAATTCCTGGAAGATATCCAGTTGGGGATGATCGAACAGGTGTACCGGGAGAGGTTTGCGGATGCCGGTGATTTTATCTTCATCATCGTGGGAAATATGGATCAGGAGGAAGTGAAAATACTGTCTCAAAAATACATCGGTTCCATTCCAGATATGGAACGCGAAGAAACATGGATCGACCGGAGAGTATATGAACCGGAAGGATGGGTGAAGAAAGAAATACCCATGACCCTTGAAATTCCCAAGGCCAATGTGAATATCGTCATGCACCGGGAGATTGAGTATAACCCCTTTCATCTGGTGGTCATGAGGGTGATCGAAGGCATCCTGGATCTGAGGTATGTGGAATCGATCCGCGAGGAAGAAGGTGGAACCTATGGTGTGGGCATACAGACCAGCCTGAGCAAGTGGCCGGTGGAAAAAGCCAGGTTACAGATCAGATTTGACTGTGACCCCGAGCGGGCCGCAGACTTGAAGGAAAAGGTATATGCTGAGCTGGTCAAAATGGCAACAGAGGGACCCAGGCGGGAAGACCTTTCCAAGACTGTGGAAAATTTGCTGAAAACCAGGGAACAGAGCAAAGAACATAACGCCTATTACCTGAATACCCTCAACAACTATTATTTGTACGGGATCAATTTCGATGATCCTGCAAATTATGAAGAGATTCTGAAGGCCCTTACCACGGATGATGTGCAGAAGGTCATGAAGGACTTTTATGAGGATCCCAACGTGGTGGATGTGGTGTTCGTCCCGAAGGAGGCAGCGGCTCCCTGATCCCTGACGAAACCGGTGGGCAGGAATCAGAAAAGCCCGTGGATATTCGCATTGATCTTATCGATCACCGAACTCAGATGCTCGGGATTGTCCCTGAAGTTGTAGTTGTCCACATCCACGATCAGGAGTTTGCCCAGGTTGTATGTCTCCACCCATGCCTCGTACCTTTCATTTAAATGTTTCAGGTAATCGAGACGGATGTTGTTCTCATACTTTCGTCCACGGGTCTGGATCTGGTCCACCAGGGTCGGAATGGTAGCCCGCAGGTAGATCAAAAGATCCGGTGGTTCGATAAGCGAACTCATCAGGTTGAAAAGTGCAAAATAGTTTTCAAAGTCACGGGTACTCATTAAACCCATGCTATGCAGGTTGGGCGCAAAGATATAAGCGTCCTCATAAATGGTGCGGTCCTGAATGATGTTCTTTCCCGATTGTTTGATCCTGACGATCTGGCTGAAACGGCTGTTCAGGAAGTAGATCTGCAGGTTGAAACTCCAGCGCTGCATATCCTGATAAAAATCGTTGAGATAGGGATTATCCTCCACATCCTCGTACTGGGCTTCCCAGGCGTAATGCTTGGCAAGCAGACTGGCCAGCGTGGTCTTGCCCGAACCTATGTTTCCGGCAACTGCTACATGCATGAGATTTCAATTAAGTGAGTCCACCAGACTAAGATAATAACTTTTATCGGGTTAAAAAGTCTGCGAGCTCATCTAAATACTTGCGGTCATTTGACAGCCTGGGAATTTTATTCTGACCTCCCAGCTTGCCCCTGTGTTGCATCCAGCGGTAAAAGGTTCCCGGTTCCACGGAAATGATCCTGGGTTCGTTCAGGGTGATGTTTTTATATCTTTTGGCTTCATAATCTGAATTGATGGAGCACAGGGTCTGGTCCAGCACTTCCACGAACCTTTCCATGTTGCCGGGTTCCGTTTCAAATTCAATGATCCATTCATGGGCTCCCTGGGATTTCCGGCTCATATAGAGGGGGCCCGCCGTATATTCCTTTACCACGGCCCCGGTTTCCCTGCAGGCATTCATCAGTGCCTTCTCAGCATTATCCAGGATCACTTCTTCACCGAACGCATTGATGTAGTACTTGGTACGGCCCGTGATCTTAATTTTGTGAGGCTTCAGGGAGGTGAACATGATGGTATCTCCGATCATATACCTCCACAGCCCTGCATTGGTCGTGATCACAAGGGCATAATTGACTCCTTCCTTCACATCCCGGACGGTATAAGCAGGCGGTTTCGGTTCGTGAAAGTGATCCATGGGGATGAACTCGTAAAACACCCCCAGATCCAGCATCAGGAGCATGTCATCCCGGTCCAGTTCATCCTGGATCCCGAAAAAACCTTCTGAGGCATTGTAGGTTTCAAGGTAATTCATGCGCTCCGAAGGGATCAGTTTTTTAAACTGTTCCCGGTAGGGTGTGAAGCTGATGCCACCGTGTGTGAATAGTTCCAGGTTCGGCCACACCTGCAGAATGTCTTTCTTCCCCGTATAGTCAAGCACCGACTGGAGCAGAACAAGGTTCCATGATGGAACGCCGGCAATGCTGGTGACATTTTCGTTGAATGTGTGGGTCACAATTTTTTTAAGTTTCTCTTCAAATTCGGGGATGAGCGCGACTTCAGCCGACGGGGTTCTGATAAAATTGGCCCAGAAAGGCAGGTTCTCAATCAGTACAGCCGAAAGGTCTCCGTAAAAGGACTGGTTGCTGAATTTATTGATCTGGGAACTTCCACCCAGTGTAAGTGCTTTCCCTTTCAGGATCCCGGTTTCAGGACGTTCGCGGGTGTAAAATGCAATTACATCCTTCCCGCCGCGGAAGTGACAGTCCTCCAACGCCTCAAAGCTGACCGGGATAAATTTGCTTTTATCCGCAGTAGTCCCCGATGATTTGGCAAACCATTTGATCTCCGTGGGCCACAGCAGATTCTGTTCGCCTTCCCTCAGCCGGTTGACATAGGGTGTGATGTCTTCGTAGGTACTGATGGGAATGCGCTGTTGAAATTCTTCAATGGAGAATATCGAGTCAAAACCGTACTGGATCCCCCAGGTGGTTTTTGCAGCCTGCTCCAGCAGCCTGAAGAGCACTTCCTGCTGAACATCAAATGGATATTGCTTAAAAAGGTCGATCTGGTGAAGCCGCTTTACGTTCACCCAGGAAATAATGGAATTGAGGATGGGCATGGACCTGGGGCTTAAAGGATCAGCATGGCGTCACCGTATGTGCCGAATTTGTATTCTTCCTTGATGGCAATTTTATAGGCATTCATGAGGAATTCGTATCCGGCGAAAGCAGAAACCATCATCAGTAATGTGGAATAGGGCAGGTGAAAATTGGAAACCATGCGGTTGGGAACACTGAATTCATAGGGAGGAAAAATGAACTTGTTGGTCCACCCGTCATATTCCTTGAGAAAGCCGTCCGTGGATACAGAACTTTCGAGGGTGCGCATAACCGTGGTTCCCACCGCACATACATCGCTTTTCCTGGCTTTGGCGGCATTCACGATCTGTACCGCTTCTTCGGAAATCCGGATTCTCTCGGAATCCATTTTATGCTTGGTAAGGTCCTCCACGTCCACGGTCCGGAAATTGCCAAGACCCACATGGAGTGTGATATATGCAAATTCTATACCCTTAATTTCCAGCCTTTTCAACAGCTCACGACTGAAATGCATCCCGGCAGTGGGTGCCGCGACCGCACCCTCATGTTTTGCGTAAACGGTCTGGTAGCGCTCGCGGTCTTCCGGTTCCACTTTCCGGTCAATGAATTTAGGAAGAGGGGTTTCCCCCAGTTCGAAAAGGGTTTTTTTGAAATCATCATAATCACCATCGTACAGGAATCTGAGGGTTCTTCCCCGCGAAGTGGTATTATCGATCACTTCAGCCACCAGCACATCGTTTTCCCCGAAGTAGAGTTTGTTCCCGATCCTGATCTTTCTGGCCGGATCCACCAGTACATCCCAGAGCCTCTGTTCCCGGTTCAATTCCCTCAGAAGGAACACTTCTATTTCGGCACCTGTTTTTTCCTTGTTGCCATAAAGGCGGGCAGGAAATACCTTGGTGTCGTTAAATACCATCACATCCTTGTCCACGAAATAGTCAATGATGTCTTTAAAGGTTTTGTGCTCAATCTTTTCCGTGTCACGATGAAGCACCATGAGCCTCGATTCATCACGGTTATGGGCAGGGAATTTGGCTACAAGTTCCTGAGGCAGGTGAAATTTATACTGGGATAACTTCATATTAAAAAACGGGATTTCTGCGCAATGAGAGCATCGTTATACGTAAAAAACACTTTTTTGTTACAAAAGTTTTAATTTTTTTGAAAAGTTCTCTAAAGAAATTGCTTCTTTCACATCATAGGGCCCGATCCGGGTTCTCCGGAGCGCTGTAAGATGGGCTCCTGATCCCAGGGCTGTCCCCAGATCCCGGGCAAGAGAGCGAATATAAGTTCCCTTGCTGCAAACAACTTCCACAGTCAGTTCGGGCGGATCGAAAGAAAGGATCTCCATCCGGTGGATCTGGATAAGCTGTTTTTTCAGTTCCACGGTTTTTCCTGCCCTTGCCAATTGATAGGCCCGCTTCCCCGCCACGCTTTTCGCGGAGAACTGCGGCGGAAGTTGTTCCATTTTCCCTGTGAACCGGGTCAGCGCCTGTTCCGCCATGGGACGCGTGATATGTTCCCAGGGATAGATTGCATCCATCTCCGTTTCCAGGTCAAAGGAAGGGGTGGTGGCACCCAGCCTGATATTCGCATGATACTCCTTCTCCATGTCCTGGAACTGGCTGATCTGTCTGGTAGCTTTCCCCGTACAGACAATTACCAGTCCTGTGGCAAGCGGATCCAGCGTTCCCGCGTGTCCTACCTTGATCTTCCTGATCCCGAGGGTTTGCTTCAGTGCCCTCCTGATTTTGTTGACCACATCGAATGAGGTCCATTCCAGTGGCTTGTCGATGAACAGGACAGCTCCTTCCATGTATGTTTCATCCCGATGGTAGTCCATGAAGTCAGGCAAATATGATGGATAATGTTCCAACCAGTCCGCAATAAAGGGCAAACCAGTAAAGATTCCCTTTTTTCACCAGGGAGATCATCCAGCGGCATGCCAGGAAACCGGAAAAATAGGCTGCCAGAAAGCCCGTGATCAGGGAAAGGATCGGTATGCCGGATGACCCGCCCTCCGCTTCCATGGACACAAGATCCATTCCGGCCGCACCTATGATGGGCAGTAATACCATCAGAAAAGAGAACCTGGCCACCTCGATGCGGTTGTTTTTTAACAGCAGTCCCGTCGAGATGGTGGCGCCGGACCTTGAGATACCGGGGATCACTGCAACAGCCTGGGCGATACCCATCAGGAAGGCATCGGCAAAAGGGATTTTTTTCTCACCGGCTTTTACCAGCTGCGTGGAAACCAGAAGAAGTGCGGTTACCAGCAGCGCAATTCCCACCAGCAGGAGATTTCCTGAAAAAAGCGATTCCACCTCTTCTTTGAATAAGAGTCCCACGATCAGTACCGGTATCATGGACAGGAGGATCTTCGCCACATAACGGGTGGGTTCGTTCCAGCGGAAAGCAAACAATCCCCGGGCCAGTGATTTGATCTCATGAAAGAATACGGTGATGGTGCTCAGCACGGTGGCAAAATGGACCAGCACGGTAAAGGTAAGATCTTGTTTCACCTCCACATTGAGCAACACCTTACCCAATTCAAGGTGTCCGCTGCTGCTGACAGGTAAAAATTCTGTAAGTCCCTGGACAATACCAAGGATGAATGCTTCAGTCCAGGTCATTGGATAATCCGGTAAGATTTACTGATCGTTACTCTTTTTTGGTTTCTTCATGATGGCCCATATCTCGAAGATAAAACCTGCAAGCACAACGATCGGGGCGAGCGTGATGCGACGAAAACTGAATATCTCTTCTTCATTGAATACAGTGGGATCTTCGGATTTGCCTCCGATCATCAGAATAAATCCGATCACAATAATGACGAATCCGATCACCAGCAGGAGGTAGTTCTCCTTGCTCAATGCGAAGTCCGCTTTTTCATCTTTCTTCTTGCTCATGGTGGGGATCTATTAATAATATAGCTTATCTGTTTTGATGTTCAGATATTTATTGACCGCAAAAAATGTGGAAATCCAACTGATCAGCACACCCATGAGGATGACTGCCAGGGCCAGGATTGCGATCAGGTCGTAATCCTTCAGGGAAAATACTCCTTCAAATTCATTTTGAAGCAAATAGATCAATCCTACCAGCAGGGTAAGAGCCACCAGGCTCCCGGTCAGGCCGCTGGCTGCACTTCTGAAAAGGAAAGGTCTCCTGATAAAGCCCCGGGTTGCACCTACCAGCTGCATAGTTTTGATTATAAAACGCTTAGAGTATATGGAAAGCCGGATGGTGTTGTTGATCAGGGTGACCGATATCAGGGTCAGCAGGACGGAGAATCCCAGGATGATCAGTGAGATCTGCCTGATATTCTCATTGACTGCATAAAGCAGGGATTTCTTGTAGTAGACCTCTTCAATGGAATCATAACGCATCAGGTCCTGTTCGATATTCGCCACCGAGTCGGGATTGGCATACGGGGCATGCAGTCGCACCCTGATGGAGGGAGGAAGGGGATTGTATCCCAGGAAACGGATAAAATCCTCGCCAAGCATCTGTTCCGTCTCAAGGGCGGCATCTTCCCTGGTGATGTAGTCGGTGGACAGGATATAGGGTCTGGCATCCAGGATTTTCTGAAGCTGGTATATATCCGCTTCCTTCACATTATCTTTCAGGATCACATTGAAACCAATGTTCTCCATCACCTGGTTCCTGATGTTGCGTCCGTTGATCAGCAGCAGTCCGACAATTCCCAGCAGCAGGAGAACAAGCGAAATACTGATGATAGAGGTGATGTAAGAACTGCGGATCCTGCGCGTATATGTCCTGGTTTCCTTCTTTGGCATCTCCTTCGGAAATGAATGGAGCAAAGATAGGAATTATTCAAGGATTTTGGTCCAGTCGAATGTATCTTCAAGATCGCCGTTCTGTATCCCGGTCAGGGTTTGGTAGAGACGGGTAATCACGGGACCTGGGTTCACGCCGTCGCCGAAGGAGTAAACCCTGTCCATCTCCTCATCCACTACCTTTCCGATGGGGCTGATCACCGCAGCGGTACCGCATGCACCTGCCTCCTCGAATTGCGCCAGCTCCTCAACGGGGACCTTACGCTGTTCCACCTTCATTCCGAAACTGTCCGCCAGCACCTGCAGACTTTTGTTGGTGATGGAGGGAAGGATGGAACGGGAGGCAGGGGTGATGTAGGTGTTGTCCCTGATCCCGAAGAAATTGGCCGGGCCGCATTCGTCAATGTATTTTTTCTCTATGGCATCCAGGTACATGGCGGTTGCGTATCCCTTTTCGTGTGCGTCTGATACGGAACTCATGCTGGCTGCATAGTTCCCTCCCACTTTCAGGTGACCGGTTCCCAGGGGGGCGGCCCGGTCATGATCCCTGCAGATCAACATATTGACCGGTTTGAATCCTTCTTTGAAATAGGGTCCTACCGGCATCACGAAGACCAGGAATGTATATTCTTTCGAGGGGCGCACGCCGACCTCGGGACCAGTTCCTATCAGCAGCGGCCGGATATAGAGCGTGGCGCCGGTCCCGTAGGGAGGGACATATTTACTGTTCAGCAGGACCACCTTTTCCACGGCTTCCAGGAACAGTTCCTCGGGCGGCTCGGCGAGCAGTATTCCCCGCGCTGAACGGATCATGCGCCGGGCGTTCTCCCATGGGCGGAAAAGCCTGATCCGGTTATCCGCCCCGCGATAAGCTTTCAGTCCCTCGAAAGACTCCTGTCCGTAATGCAGACAGGTGGCCCCGATGTGGATGGAAAGATGATCATCTGTGGAGGTTTCCCGTGCTCCCCATTTCCCGTCCTGGTATACGCACCTTACATTGTAATCGGTTTTCCTTACAGTAAATCCGAGGTTTTTCCAGTCAAGGTCCATAGCAGTGAAGATCCGTGATTAAAGTAATCAAAAGTAAGGATTCCCTTTTGGAGCACCAATTGTGAAATGATGTTTTAAAGGATGTTTTGGTATCAATTTTCGCGCTGCAGAAGCGCCAGTTGTTCTTCTGTTGGGAGCTCCCGGAGCCGCTGACCTGCAAGCGTGAAGAAACGAAAACCGGAGAGTAATTCCAGCTGTTCCTGTTTAAATTCCTGCCAGGTGATGTTCCTGCCCGATTCTTTTACTTCCTGGAAAAGCAGCTTTATCCGGGTTACGTAATCCGGTCGCCCGATATATTCCATCTTTGCATCGATGAGGATTTTTTCCAGCAGGTTATGCGGATCAAAAGGCATTTTAGCGGCGAGGATCAGGTTGCAGACCTGGTCGATCTGCGTATCGGAATATTGGTAAGCGGACAGCACTTCCCTGCTGATCACAGAAGAGCGGTTTTCAAAATTGGTATGGGATTGCGTAAGGCCTGTGAATAACATGAGGGCGGCCGTCCTGACCAGCAGCCGCTCTTCCTGTTCAATCTCTTCAGAACGACAGAGGAGAAAGGACTGGTCGTAAACATTCCGGGCGTGTTCGGCGGTGTGGAAATGAAGTGTCTCCGGGAGCTCCTGCAGGATCTCTTCAAATACCCTCTCCTCCAGGTCCCCGAGCCTGAGAAGCTGAAGCTTGACAAAAAACCTTTTGTTGGGGATCCCTTTCAGATCGACCGCAAGTTCGGGCCGCAGGCCGGTAACGAAATACATATCGATGTTTCCTTTGTATTTCACAGGAAGCTTGCCGCGGTATTCACAGATAAAGTAGTCCCGGACCAGTTCATAGGTGATCCCGGAAATGTTCACCTTCCCGGGCATACCACTGGATTCCATGCGGGAAGCGGTGTTCACCGTATCCCCCCAGATATCATAGGAGACTTTTTTATGTCCGACCACACCGGCAATCACCGGTCCGGTATGGATCCCGATGCGCAGGTCCCAAATCTCGGCTTTGGTGGATTTCAATTGCTGCATGTATGACTGCATTTCCAGGGCGGCAAGAACCACCTCCACCGGATTTGTGCTGTTTTTTTCAGGAATCCCTCCAGCGGCCATATAGGCATCCCCGATGGTCTTGATCTTTTCTATGTTGTATTTATCCACCACCGAGTCGAAATGGAAAAAGAACTTGTCAAGCTCATCGATCAGCAATTCCGGGTTCATCTCCTCCGCGATTCTTGTAAATCCCTGAATATCAGAAAATAATACAGTTGCTCTTTCGTACTTGTCCCACCTGGCCTTTCCCTTGAATTTGAGCTGTTCTGCGGTCCTTTCCGGGAGCGGACCGGTTACCGGTTTGCCGGGTTTTTCCTTTTCCGGGGCCAGGCCATGGGTCCACTCCTGCATATGCAGGGAAATTCGTGACTCGGCCCGCTGATAACTCAGCAGCCTCCATTTGCGGAAAAGGAACAGACTTATCAGAAACAGGAGCACATAGAACGTATAGGCGTACCAGGTCAGGTAAAACGGAGGTTCGATGATAAACGAAAGTTCCACCGGATCGGAGATCTGTCCGAACAGATCTTTAGACTGTGCCATGAAACTGTATTGTCCGTGGTGCATATCATTCAGAAAAATATCCCTCCGGCTGGACCAGTCGCTCCAGGCCTCCTGGCCTGGATGGAGCCTGTACCTGAAAAGCGGTTCGGGAACACTCTGGTAATCCAGTCCCGCCAGATGGAATTCAATATCATTGCTTTTATATGAGAGCACCATCGGCGCCTGGTTGGAACTGAATTCGGAAGCCGACGCAAACTCCAGGTCCAGCGTTCCGGTATCTTCACTCCTGATCCTGTCAATCCGGACGGTAACTGCTCCCTGATGATTATCCAATGCGGAAAGATCAAAAAACGCCACCCTGTCTTTCCCTGCCAGATAGACCACGCTGTCCTTCCTATCAAGGGAAATGATCTCACCCAGATGCTGGAGGACCGGGAAGATGATCTGTTCCTCCGGGTAGTCCTCCGGGTTACGGATATGGATCACC
>DSEO01000042.1 GCA_011056635.1 Bacteroides sp. | reverse complement strand
TACTTCACGTGAATCTGGGAACCGGTTCGGAAGACACAGGGCGCCTGGAGCTCATGGATATCAGCGGCAAAGTTATGATGCTGGAGGATGTTCCGGCCGGGACCAGGATTTTCCGGTTGAACATGGCCTCACTCACCAGTGGCCTGTATTTTCTCCGTTGGGTGGATGCAGGGCAGGTCCGGGGTGTGAGCAAGGTTGTGAAGACCCGTTAGCAAGGATTTCTGAATTCCTAACTTCCCAACCGTTCTGAAGTCCGTGTGATCTAAGGAATAATTTTATTAAACGACCACACTATGCGGCAATTATCATAAGTGCCGATATCAGGTAAATTCGGCGGAGGGCCTGACCACTTGCCTGTAATGACATCTTCTTCAAATGTTGCATGTGTGGGAAGGGAACCATATTGAGCTGGCCAGTTGACCGGCGTAAGATATAACGCCCTTTCCACTTCATGGGGATAACCAGAAGTACAGGTCGCAACACATGGACTACCACCGTATGCAGGACTATTATCAAAGACAAAATGAAATTGATATTCACCGGTCTCGGCATCGATGATAAGATCTGCAACCCTGGTTGTTATTTCATCAGAGCAGGATCCGTTGCAGGTGGTTGATCCCCCGGGATATTCATACAGATAGTTATATTGTATCTCAAGTGTACCGGATGCTATATCGTCACTGAAATAATACGGCCCTATAAATGATCCGGAATAAGGGTCATCAACGACAAACTTAAGATCAAACTGTGCATCAACCTGAATATTCCATGTTTTCACATGTCCCTCACCTTCATCCAGTGATTCATTGATGCCCTGCTCATAGCTGAAAGTCCCCTGCCAGTAAGACGGCTCATATGCCATCTTGTTGCTGCCCATTATGTCAAACCTTGCACCCGTTTTAGGATCACACCAATCCGGAATAAAAGATTCTCCCGTATTGAAAAAATAGTTGGTCAGACACATGAATACCATCTTCTCGGTCAAGACGCAAGTAGGATGCGTTACTGACTTGTTAAATCCATAGTAGGTTTTCACACCATTGGACATAAAGGCCGCACTCAGTGAATCAGTCATGGTGCTTTCACATGAGCTGTTGAATACAACACTTCTGGGGAACGGATGACTTTTCCCGCAATGTTCCTTAATATAGGTATGTCTTACACAAAAAAAATGTTTACTCTTCCCATCGTCTGTTTGAAATGACGAAATGCCCAACCTGTAGGCATTACAATCGTCGAGGAACCATGTCCTTAGTATTTCTGAATACTCCTCTCCTGTAGTAATCCACTCTCCAAGGTTGCCGTGGCTTTCAATCAGGACCATTCCGTAATTTGCAAAATCCTGGACACTTTCCACTGTACAATATTTATCCAACAGATAATCAACCTCAAGATCAATATATGAAGAGGAGAAAATCTCATCCCCATCATCCTTGAGGAATGTTGACGAAAAATCACTTTCAAACGGAGACCAGATCAGTATCTTTTTATTTCCGATGTATTCATTGTCTGTGGCTTTTAAGTCATCAGTCGACTTTGGAAGGTTTCCTGATACGGATTTAATGAATGAATCTGTCATATCCGGACTTCCCGGATCATGTTTACTGTCTTTGATCTTCCCGTTCTCATCCCATTCGAAATGAACGACCAGCCCGATCATTCCTGATTTGTAAGTAATTTCGAGGCCATTGTACAAGGTTCGCACCAAAGCCACATAAGGCTGTTCCTCTGCCCATTGCATGGTCAGATCAATGGCATCCTCAAGAGTGTTCGATGAAAGGTTCTTTGAAAGTTTGTCCAAAACAAGCGTCTGGCCTTCCAGGATATCGATGTTTTCAGACGGCTCCGGTCCTGGCTCCGGAGTGGGTTCTTCCTTGCAGCTGTATACCAGGAGCAGTGCGCATACTGTGATGCACACCGATACATGACTGACGAAAGTCTTCATGGTTATATGTTCCCTGAAATGGCATTATAAAAGAACTTTAAAAGTAGATTTGAATCTACCTTATTAAAGGTACGATATCCGGGAGGTAAAAATCCAGTCTTTTATAGGAAATGTTGTGTTCAGTCTGTTCCAAAAAAAACGGCGTATATGCCGGGAGGGCATGGACGCCGAAAGCTGAGATCCCTGAATGCAGAAAATGAATATACGTGACTGGTTATTCTTCCTGTTGCGTTTCCAGACCCCGTTCCCTGACCGCCCTTGCTTCGCAGCGGTCGCAAAGATCCGTGATGTTCTTCAGTTCCCTTGCCTGGGCAACCGTGCCCTCGAATATTTCGTCCGTCCGGTCAGTGTTGATGTAGGAACAATCGGGATACAGATGATAGCTCGACCCATATTTTGTCCAGTAGACATGGTTCACACCATCCGTCAACGCCTCCACCTCCCGTGTCTGCTCCAGGTACTGCTCCACCGAGGGGGGATTGAAATCTATGCCCAGCAAGCCCGCAATCACCAGAGCGACCACTGCAATGGAGCCCACAAGTCCTTTTTGCTTGCCGCTCAGATTCTTGTTCGTGAAAATGAGGATCACCAGGGGAAGGAAGGCAATGATGCTGATGATCAGTCCCAGCTGGTTCTGGATGAAGAATTTTACCTTATCCTTTTCCGAGGCGGGATTGAGCCGGTTCGCTTTTTTCCAGAGCCATGAACCGATCACTGCAAAGATCAATGCCGCTACAATCAGTAAAATCAGCAAGGTGGTATTGATCGTTTCATTTCCGAGCAGGACAATTGCCCCGATTTCAAAACCGATGGCCACGATCCAGGAAATAATGGCAATGATGCGGAAATTTCTTGCCTTTGCCTTGTTTTCATCTGTGACCACGAAGGTTTCTTGTTTCTTTTCAGAAGAAGAAGACGGAGTTTCTCCCCCTTCGACCCGCGTGATCTTTTTGTTGGTCTTTTTGTCTGCCATTTTTTTCTTTATTTAATCAGGTTGGTTCAGTTTCAGTTCATTTGTAAAGCAAATATAAATAATTTATTCATACTCATTCGTAACGCAATGAACGGGCCGGATTGGACGAAGCAACCTGGTAAACCCTCAGGATCACGGTTACTGCGGCGATCACGAATGCAAGCAGTGTGCTGGCCAGAAATATATGAGGCTCCAGTCTCACCCGTTCCGGATAATTCTGGAGCCAGCTTCTCATAAGAAAATATCCCAGCGGCCATGCCATGAGGGTGGCATACAGGATCAGCCAGCCGTATTCCCTGGAAAGGGTCACCACCACACTGCCGATGGAGGCACCCATGGCTTTTCTGATCCCTACTTCCTTGGTACGCTGCACAGATGAAAAAGATGCCAGTCCAAGCAAGCCCATGGAAGCGATAAAGATGGCAAGCATTGCAAAAATGCCGAAAACTGCCGCTGTCTTTTCATCATTCCTGTAAAATCGCTCCAGATCTTCTTCCAGAAAGGTCATGTTTACGGGTTGCTGGTCCACAAAAGCATTCCAGGTTTCTTCAATATAGGCAAGAGTTGCACCGGTATTATTGCCGATAATTCTGACTGTCAGTAGATAAGGTGTAGATGCCGCAAATCGGATAACCAGGGGCCTGATCTCCTCATGCAATGATTGGAAATGAAAATCCCTGACCACACCGATGACCGGACAGGGTGTTCCCGATCCGTCTCCCAGTGAAGTCACCAGCCTCTTTTTCAGGGGGTCTTCGAAACCCAGTGCACGCACTGCCGCCTGGTTCAAAATAAGTGCGGTGGTATCTGTGGGTATGTCTTCATTGAACCACCTTCCTTCAACGATCTCCAGCTGATAGGTTTCTCCGAAATGACAGTCCGCATACATATTGTGGATGGCATAGGTCTCCTCTTTGGATGCACCTTCCGGTATATACGCGTTGTCACCGATCAGCTCACCCGGAACCGTGCTTGATCCGCTGACCTGGAGCACCGCAGGATTCTTAAGCAATTCCTGCCGGAATGCTTCCATTTGTCCGCCCAGCACATAAGCCCTGTCGATCACTACCAGATTTTTCTTATCAAATCCCAGTTCCTTGTGCCGGATGAAATTCATCTGGCGGTTCACCACAATGGTACAGATGAAAAGCACAATGGTAATTGTGAACTGCAAGGTCACCAGCAGGCGTCTGAGATGAGCACCCCTGATCCCTCTCATGGAACCGCTTTTCAGGACATCAACCGGTTTAAAGGAGGACAGGAAAAACGCAGGATAACTGCCCGAGACAAAACCCACAAAAAGACCGATCAGTACCAGTCCCGCAAGAAAAACAGGCTGGTTCAAAAGACTGAAATCCAGATCTTTTCCTGTCAGATTATTGAAAGCCGGCAGGAAAAGTTCCACCAGCGCGATGGCTACCGCCAGTGCCAGCATCGTGGTGAGGAAGGACTCAGTAAGGAATTGCCCTATCAACCTGGATTGAACAGCTCCGGCCATTTTTCTGATACCCACCTCCGTGGCCCGTTTGGCCGCCCCGGCTGTGGCCAGGTTCATGAAATTGATGGAAGCGATAATGATCAGGAATACAGCGATGATGGAAAAAATAATGACCGAGGTCATGCTGCCTCCCGGATTGATCTCAAACTGCAAATCGGACTTCAGGTGGATATCTTTCAGTGGCTGCAAAAAATATCCGTATTGATTGCCGCCGCCCAGGAACTCCTCCATGGTCATTCCCAGCAGCTGCTCCAGCTGGGGTCCCATATGCTTTTCGATCAGGGCAGGAAATTTGGCTTCAAGGTCGGCAGGGTCGAAATCTTCCTGAAGCAGCAGATAGGTATAGTTGTTGTTCCCGAGCCAGTACTCCATCCGGGCAATATGGATGGAGGTCATGGATCCCAGCATACTGAACTGGAAATGTGAGTTATCGGGGAATCCCCTGACCACACCGGTCACTTCGAAGATCTCCTCCTCCTGCCCCACTTTGAGCATCTTTCCGGTGGGATCCTCTTCCCCGAAGTATTTTCTTGCGGTCTCTTCTGTGAGTACCAGTGTATTGGGCCGGTTCAGCATCCTGTCCGGTTCACCCCGTAAGACCGGTACCGTAAACACGTTGAAGAAGGTGGAATCGGCATAGTAAAAATTCTCTTCCACAAACACCCTGTCCCCATACCGTACCAGGGGATCCCCGTCAAAGGTGAAGAGTCTTGTAAATTCGATCACCTCCGGAAAATCATGTTTCAGCGTGGCGCCCATGGGAGCGTTTGACAGTGCCGCTTCCAGTTCATTTCCCTGGATCTTTCCGCGGATGCAGATCCTGTAAATGTTACTGAAGTGCTCATTGTGGCGGTCATAGCTCAATTCGTCGAGCACGAACAGGAGAATGATGATGGAACTGGCGATCCCGATGGCAAGGCCCAGGATATTGATCAGACCATGACCCTTATTCCGCCAGAGGTTGCGTAACGCAGTCAGCAGATAATTTCTAAGCATGATAGCTCAATTTTAAACGGGCTATCTTTTTCAGGCAGGTGGTTAATCTGGAATAGTTTTCTAAATTGGCTCTAATTTAACACTAATAAATCAGAGATAATGAAAAAATATTTCCGTGCTTATCTGGGCGGGATCTTGATGTCCCTTTTACTGCTTTCTGCAACTGAGACCGACAGCTATTCCTGTACCATTATTGCTGTGGGTAAAAAGGCATCGGCAGACGGATCGGTGATCGTTTCACACACAGATTGCGGTGCCGATAACCGGATCAGGGTGGTTCACGGCAGGTCATTCCGGGAAGGTGAAATGGCACCCGTTCACTGGGGAATCCAGGATGTTGACCGGCCCCTGGACGATTTTGGAGATGTGATCGGCCACATTCCCCAGGTTGCTAAAACCTACACCTATTTCCATTCCGCCTATCCGCACATGAATGAGCATCAGCTGGCCATCGCCGAAAGCACCACCAGTCAGCGTGCAGAACTGCGGATCAGCAGGGATGCATGCAAACAGATCATCACTGTGGAACAGGCACAGGCTTTTGCCCTGCAGCGATACACATCAGCCAGGGAAGCCACTGCTTTTATCGGTAACCTGATGAGCGTGTACGGTTTCCTTCCCTCCTGCCAGGGAGAATCCGAAACACTGGTGATCGGAGACCCCGAAGAGATCTGGATATTTGAAGTGTTCAGCGTGGGACCCGGCTGGGATCCGGAAAGCGGTGAGCCGGGCGCCATCTGGGCGGCACAGCGGATACCGGATGACCATGCCCTGATCGTTGCCAACTGGGCGATCATCAAGGAGGTGGACGCAGCCGATACCCTCAACTTCATGGTATCCGCCAACTATCAGCAATTTGCCATTGACCGGGGATGGTACAATCCCGGCCTGAACGAACCCTTCATCTGGCAGGATGTGTATGCCCCCCTCCCAAGGGAATGGGCCACAAGCCGGCTCTGGCTCTTTTACAGCACCTGTGCGCCCGGTTACCGTGACTGGCCAAAGCGGAGCCTTGAGGACGGACACATGATGGGATATAACCAGTACATACAGTATGTAGAGCCGCTTTCCATCTATCCCACTTCCATCAGTCCCGAAAAAAAGATCTCGGTCAGGGATGTGATGGCGTTTCAGCGCTCCACCTTTGAAGGGACAATCTATGACAAGACGGAGGACTATGACTGGTATGTGCCTGACGGCAAAGGCGGGATGAAGAAAAGTCCGCTGGCAACCCCCTTTCCCACCAGGGATATGCGTGAACTGCTGGATATCAACAACCGGCGCAATGTGGCAAGACCCATGGGATATTACGGGATGATCGCCCAGTTGCGTGACTGGCTGCCCGATCCCATCGGAGGTATTTACTGGGTCTTCCTGGATAATGCCTATACAAGTCCCTATGTGCCCATCTATGCGGGTACCCGTGAAATCGCAGATTGTTATAAGAATTACGACCCGTCCGCCTACAGCAACAAATCGGCCTGCTGGGCCATCGATTTCGTTGATAACCTGCTGTACCTGAAATGGCAGGAAGCGATCAAAGATGTGTGGAAGGTCAGGGAGCCCTTAGAATCCAGGTTGTTCAGTGAACGTGAAAAAATCGATTCGGAAGCCCTCGCCCTTTACAGGGACCGGCCTGACAGGGCATTACAGTACCTGACTGCATATACAAAGGCCAATATGGAAGCAGTGCTTACAATGTACAATGACCTGCATGACAGGCTGATTGTGAAATACAGCAACAGCCGGTAAGTGCGTTTATTCATCCGCTTCTGACCTGTGGAAACCGGTAGTGATCTTCTCCCGCCGGTGCAATCGCTGCCTGTTGTCGGTCCACATTTGCAGAAGGTTCGATAAAAGGATGATGAGGGAGACAATCCCAGCAAGGGCCAGCACATAGGTCAGCAGATCGCCGAAGGGAACCAGGTAATAGAAGGCAATGACCGCCAGGGTAGCCCATACCCCCATGCACCAGGGACAGGTGAGGATGGAACTGATGGTGCCAACCAGGTAATATTCCTGCTTTTCCCTGACCAGTTCCCGGAGATATTTGAAGATCTTTTCGAAAACCAGGATGCGTGTCATCCTGAAAGATGCCAGCAGGATCACCAGTGCCTCCTTAAAGGATATTTCCCGGATATCAATGTCTTTTTTCCTGAGCAGGAAACCTACCAGCGCAACCAGTCCGAAAAAGACAAATGCGGACCAGAAATTCCATGCCTGGTGTTTTCGTTCATTCATGGGTGCGGTCGTTTTAGGTAATAAACGGGTAAATATATGATAAGATGTGCTTAATTCATTTATTTTAACATACTTGGTTGAAATTTTCCATAATTTTACTCAGAATCCGGAAAGATGACCATGTACAAAAAAAGCCCGGCATTTGTCATTCTCTTATGCTTGTACTTACCTTTTGCTGCACAACTGGAAGCCCAGGAACTTCCCCCTGCCGTGGACAGGCAACCGGCCGTGGCCGGCTCCTTTTACCCTGCTGATAGGGAGGCATTGCTTGCCAACCTCCGGCAGTTGTTTGAAGAAGCGCCTGTGGTTGAACTGAAGGGGAAAGTGCAACAGCTGCTCGTTCCCCATGCCGGCTACCCCTATTCGGGGCTCGTGGCAGCAGCAGGTTACAAAAGTATCCCCGGGGATGCAACCTATAAGAATATCTTTATCATTGCCTCTTCACACAGAGAACAGTATCAGGGAGCTTCTGTTTATTCCGTGGGCAACTATCTGACCCCGCTGGGAGAGGCCAGGGTGAACAGGGAAATTGCCACAGCACTGATCGAGGGGAATAAAAATATCTTTTACTATGAAAGGGCGCACAACAGGGAACACAGCATCGAGATCCAGGTTCCCTTTATTCAGTATCACTTTGAAGAGCCACCTCCCCTGGTACCCATCGTGATCGGTTCGTCTTCCCTATCCGTTGCGCGTGACCTGGCCCTGGCTCTGCTGCCCTATTTCAATGAAGAAAACCTTTTTATCATCAGTTCCGATTTTTCACATTACCCGTCTTACAGGGATGCCCGGTACATCGATGAACTGACCGGCCAGTCGATTTTAAAGAATGACCCTGAACATTTCTATAATACCATAAAAAAGAACAGCAGCAGTTCCATTCCAAATTTGGTGACTCCCTGCTGCAGCTGGAACGCCATTCTCACCCTGTTATACATGTCCCAGCGCAGGAATGATATCCAGATGACTCCGATTCTTTACAGAAACTCGGGAGATGCCAGTATCGGGGACAGGGACAGGGTGGTCGGATACTGGGCAATTGCAGGATACCGGACAGAACAGGCTGAAGATGCCTTCATTCTCGAAGAATCCGGGAAAGAAAAATTGGTTGAAATTGCCCGGACCACGCTCGAATCCTATATCAGGTACCGGGAAATACCGGAGGTGGATCCATCGCAGCTTCCCGAATCCCTGAAACGAACAGCCGGTGCATTTGTGAGCCTGTATACGGGAGACCGTTTGAGGGGCTGCATCGGCAGTTTCTTTTCCTCCATTCCGCTTTATCAGCTCATTCAGGAAATGACCGTGGCATCGGCCACCCGTGATCAGCGCTTCGCTCCCGTCGAACCTTCTGAACTCGAATATATCCAGATTGAGATATCTGTGCTCTCACCCCTGCAAAAGATCCGGGGCATCGAAGAATTCCAGTTGGGGAAGCACGGGATCTATATGACCAAAAACGGCCGGTCAGGTACATTCCTGCCCCAGGTTGCTTCAGGCAGAGACTGGACGGCAGAAACATTCTTCGGGCACTGTGCCAGGGATAAGGCGGGTATTGGCTGGGATGGATGGAAAGAAGCGGATCTGTATGTTTATGAGGCTGTTGTATTCGGAGAGGAACACATAAAATGAACCAGGGACCCTATCATCTGATACCCATTGGCATTCTGCTCACCCTTTTCTACCTGCTCAGCCTGCTGGCAGTCCGGATGAAACTGCTGGCTGCCCCGGATCACAGGAAATTCTGGAATTCCCTGTTGCTTGTTTTTTTCTTTGCAGCTGCGCTGCTGGGACTCTTTCTGGCGTTGAGGGTCAATTACAGGTGGAATATACCATGGATCGACCGGGTCATGCAGTGGCATGTGGATACGGGGATCGGACTGGCCTTTGTGGCTTTCTTTCATTTTTTATGGAATGTGGGATACTATACGCAGCTCTTTCGCAGGAAAAAAACCTCCCCCCGGCCTCCTGCACTCACACCCTTCCTTGTAATGGAATCCCGGCAAGTCATTTTTCTTTTTATTTTGCTGGGTTTCATCAGTATGGTCTCACAGCTTGTTCTGCTCAGGGAATTTGTGAAAACCTACCACGGGAACGAACTCATTATCGGGATTTTCCTGGCCATATGGATGATCCTTACATCCCTGGGAGCCTGGGCTGGTTCCCGGTACCGGACCAGGATTCCGAAAAATAAGCTTCTCTCGGGGATCGTCATTCTGAGTGCGGTACCCCTGCTCGTCTACCTGCTGCTGATCATCATCACCAGGCTGGTGCTTCTCCCGGGATATGAGCCGGGTATGTTCACTGCCAGCTTTCATATTGTCTTCCTGATCATCTTCTTTACCCTGATATCGGGATTTCTTTTTGCTTACCTGTCAAGGGCGGTCAAAAAACAAAAGGTGGATGCGGGTTTTTACATGCTTGATTCACTTGGGTCACTTGCCGGGGGGGGAGTATTCGGACTGATCCTGGTTTTTTTTATGGACAATATCCAGGTACTTGCCTTTCTATTTCTCATCACAGGCGCTGTGACAACCCTTGCATTGGGATACCCGCACCGTGTGCCCGGCAGGATATTGTTGATCGCTTCAGGGGC
>DSEO01000038.1 GCA_011056635.1 Bacteroides sp. | reverse complement strand
GGAGATCCTCCGGCCTGGTTTTACCTTCCAAGGTGAGCCGGCGGATGGCGTTCACCACCCCCAGGTATCCCGACCGCACTTCCTGTGGATCCGATTCCAGGAGCAGCTGCTGGTTGTAACTGTCATAGAAGGAAACCAGGTACGTATATTTTTCGCGGTACACCCGGAGGATCTGCGGGCACATGGCACAGCTTTTGGAAATATGGTTGAACCTGGCACTTACATTCCCCAGGATATTCACACCCAGCTCTCTCATTGACATTCCGCGCACCAGGCAGATCTCCGCATACCGGTACACGCCGATCACTCCCAATGCATCCAGGTCATCGGCCAGGGAGAGAAGTGTCAGCAGATCGGGTGGTTCATCCGGGGTGATCCCGAAATAGATCCGGTCGTCTTTGTTATCATGTTTCTCAATGGCCTCCAGCACTTCTTCGAATCGTTCCGGCCGCTGCAGCTTCCGGTCACGGAAAAAAGATTCACACCGTTCCCTGCTGATCCGCCCGTGTTCCTTCTCCCTGGTCACCACCATGCCTGCATCGTGAAACATAACGGCTATGATCAGTCCTTCCACCAGGGAAGGGTCCAGGTGTTTGTTGAAAGTTGAAATATGTTCCAGGAGCGACCTGGCGATATTCCAGACCCTCAGGTGGTGGGTGTGGTCATGGGAGGGAAGGAACGTATCTGAGAAGACTTCTTCCAGGTATTGCCCGAGCGCGGAGAACCACCGGTCCTCTGCATTTCTGATCCATATGTCCAGTTCAGGCTGCAAGGGCATATCTGTTACAACTGGCCCGCAGGCCGGGCAGGTTCGCGGAATCTATCAGGTGACATGACTGAGTTTCAACATGTTGGTCTTTCCTTTCTCCAAAATGGGGATGCTCCCCACATGCACCACCAGGTCTCCTTTATGCAATAACTGATTGTCAACCAGGAACCCGACCGTATAGTCAATGTATTCGTCCACATCATCACACTCCCTGAAATAGAAGGTCCGGACCCCCCATACCAGCGAGAGGTGCCGGATCAGCTCACGGTTCATGGTGAAGGTGAAGATGGGCGCCCTGGGCCTGTGGGAACTGATCCGGAATGCTGTATAGCCAGAATGGGTCAGGGTAATGATGGCTGCGGCATTTACCTGTTTGGCCATCATCACCGCATTGTAGCAGATTGAATCTGCCAGGAAAGTACTGAGCTCTTTCAGGGGTGCATGAAGCCGGAAGAAGAACTGGTCCTCGATCTCGGTGGAGTTAATGATCTTTTGCATATTCCTGATGGTCTGGACGGGGAACCTCCCCACGGATGTCTCTGCACTGAGCATCACCGCATCGGCCCCGTCGAGGACCGCATTGGCCACGTCTGTGGCCTCGGCCCGGGTTGGGGTGGGACTGTTGACCATGCTCTCCATCATCTGGGTGGCCACGATCACCGGTTTTGATTGCTCGGTGCACTTCTGAATGATATTTTTCTGGATCATGGGAACCCTATGGAATTCCACTTCCACACCCAGATCTCCCCGGGCCACCATGATCCCGTCGGCAACCCGGATGATCCCGTCGATCTCCCTGAGTGCTTCCGGTTTTTCGATCTTGGCCATCACATGCACCTGGTGCGGATGTTCCTCCAGGATCTTCTTCAGATCCAGAACATCCTGCTCTTTCCTCACAAATGACAGGGCGATCCAGTCCACGTGATGCTCGAGGGCAAAACGGGCATCTTCCCTATCTTTGTCCGTGATACCGGGAAGGGTGAGATGGGTATCGGGAAGGTTCACTCCCTTCCGGTTTGAGAGCAGACCGCCCTCAATAACCCGGGTGGTCACCCTGTCTTTCAGATTGGATTCGAGTACCAGGAAAACAAGCTTTCCGTCATCCACCAGGATCTTTTCCCCTGTTTTCACTTCCCAGGGCAGCTGCTCATAGCTGATATAGGCTTCTTTGTCATTTCCGGTACAGGGTACGGTAACGAACGAGAATTCAGATCCTTCCACCAGTGTTACCTCCCCGCCGGCGATTTCGCCGACGCGAAGCTTCGGTCCCTGCAGATCGGCCAGGATGGCCACCTTCTCCTCCATTTCCTCATTGAGCAGGTGAATTGTATCTATCACCTTCAGGTGTTCCTCGTGGGATCCGTGGGAAAAATTGATCCTGCATACATCCACGCCCTCATGAAACATTTTTTCCAGTACCTCACGGCTGCTGGAAGCGGGCCCGATGGTGGCAACGATTTTGGTGTGGGATCTTTCTTGTCGCATGTGGGTATAACTTTTGGTTCAATAAAGTTATCCTTATTGCGGCGAATCCGAAAGAATACTTATCAAAAAAGGATCAGGTGAAGCTCTTCAGCAGTTTGATCTCCTTGGCCCATAGGTCCTCATCAGGGGTCTCGAGGACCAGGGGGATATCATCGAACCGGCTGTCGCCCAGGATCCATTGGAAAGGCTCCAGTCCCAGAATTCCTTTCCCGATCTGTTCATGGCGGTCCACCCGGGAGCCCAGCTCCTTTTTGGAATCGTTCAGGTGCATGCCCTTCAGGTAATCGAATCCGATCACCCTGTCGAATTGTTCGAATGTTTCCTCGAATCCCCTGCGGCTCTTAAGGTCATACCCTGCGGTGAATGCATGACAGGTATCAATGCATACCCCGATCCTCGACCGGTCCTCCACCCGGTCGATGATGTAACGGATCTGTTCAAACGTATATCCCAGGTTGGATCCCTGTCCGGCTGTATTCTCAATCACCGCCGTAACTCCACGGGTCTTTGAGAGTGTCCGGTTAACAGATTCGGCGATCAGGTCCAGGCTTTCTTCCTCGCTGATTTTATTCAGGTGGCTTCCCGGATGGAAATTGAGCATGCTGAGTCCCAGCAGTTCGCACCGCTGCATTTCATCCAGGAAAGCAGCCCTGGATTTCTCAAGCGCACCGGGGTCGGGATTTCCCAGGTTGATCAGGTAACTGTCATGGGGAAGAATGTGGGAAGGTTCGTATCCTGCCTTTTTGCAATTCTCTTTGAAATTTTTGATGTTATCCTCCGACAGCGGTTTGGCCACCCACTGCCGCTGGTTCTTCGTGAAAAGGGCGAAGGCGGTGGCTTTGATCTCTTTTGCATGAAGGGGGGCATTCTCCACACCCCCCGTGGTTTTCACATGCGCGCCAATGTATTTCATGGATTACAGGACTTCCTGCTTCTCATTGAGCAACAGTTCATTGATCATATTCCGGAACATCTCCTTGGTCTCTTCGGGTGTTCTGGCGATGCCGCTGCTCATGGTCGGCCGCCCTTTACTGGGCACGAACAGGAACGCGGGAATGCTCTGGATCCCGAAAACCGCTGCAAGCTCTCTCTCTTTTTCCGTGTCCACCTTGTAAACGTGGATCCTCCCTTTGTACTCCGCGGCCAGCTCTTCCAGCACGGGGGCTGCAATCCGGCAAGGTCCGCACCAGTCAGCATAGAAATCGATCAGGGCCGGGAGGTCTCCCTCATAAACCCATTCTGTCTGGTTCTTCTCGTAATTCATCACCTTTTCGAGAAAATCCTGTTTGGTCAGGTGCACGGGCTTCCCGGGTGTATCTCCCTGGCCGGAAACAGTTGTGTCGCCCTTGTCACTGATAGCTGATTCTACCGCTGCTTTTGAATTCTGACCGGATGCATCCTTTGCAGAAGGAGAACCGTTCGAACAGGAAGAAGCAACGAATGCAACTGTGATGATACTGAATATGATCTTCTTCATAATTTCTTGCTTTTATCAGTTTACGTTCAGCACTTCCGAGATCGCCTGGCGGAAGGTCTCTTTGGGCAACGCACCCATGGCCATCTGGGGCTGTCCGTCAGTGGGAATGAAAAGCAGGGAAGGGATGCTCTGGATCCCGAAGACCGAAGCCAGTTCCCGCTGCTCTTCCGTATTCACCTTGTAGATATCCAGCTTATCGCCATATTCGGTTTTCAGTTCCTCCAGGATGGGTGCGATCATTTTACAGGGTGCGCACCAGTCCGCGTAAAAATCGACGATGGCCGGTATTTTCCCTTCGAATTTCCACTCCTTCTGTGTCTCGTAGTTGAATATCTTTTCCTTGAATGTTTCGTTTGTCAAATGTTCCAGTTTCATGATGTGATGTTTTTTGATGTTGGTGCAAAGATAGGTCCTCATGCACATCCCGTCTGTAACCAAAGTCACACAAAGATAAAAACATCTCAATACAACGGAAAGTTCATGATAATTACAGAATATGTTAACTTTAAATGATCTGAAAAAGCAATGTCCGGAAAAAATCAGAAACTGCCGCGCGAACTGATCTCACCTTCTGTGGATTTTATTGCCGCTTCGGAAAGGATCGGCCTTCACTGGTGGTACTGGAACACCCGGGAGCACAGGCTGACGGTCAGTCCGGGATTGCTCAGCGTACTCGGTTACACCGAAAAAGATTTCGATCCCACGGAGCCATCCATCTATAAGAACATTCACCCCGATGATGCCAGTGAGAACCTGGGGAAGTTCAAACGCCTGCTGAACGGTGAAACCAATCTGTACGAGATGGAATACAGGGTGAGGAACCGGCAGGGAGTCTGGGAATGGTATTATAACCGGGGAAGTGTGATCGAATATGACCCGGAAGGGAGACCGCTGATCGTGGGTGGCATATCCATGAATATATCCGACCGGTTCACCTACCTGCTTTCCATGCTCGAGGAGAAGCATAAATTCGAGTTTGTCTTCCAGCACAGCAACGAAGCAATCATGGTCATTGAAATCCTCAACGGGCGGGCAGACCGGGTGGTGGATGCGAACGAGGCTGCCGCAGCGCTTTTTGAGAAGGACAGGGCTAAACTGATCGGCAAGATCCCCCCGGCGTATGACGGGGATGAAATGATCGGTATCAGCGGGTCAGTGGTCCGGGAGCTGCAGGAAACAGGGTTTGTGAGGTTTGAGAAGGAGGTGATGCTGGCAGGAAAAAGGCGGTTATGGCTGGAGTTCACTGCCTATTCTTTTGATCTGACAGGGGAGGACCTGGTGCTGGCCATCGTAAAGGATATCACATCCGGCAAAATGACCGAAGCTGCCCTCCGGGAAAGCGAAAAGCTGTACAGGATCCTTTTCGAAGCTGCCGATGACCGCATTGCACTGCTTTCCCGTGAAGGGAAGTTCATCCTGGTAAATTCCGCTTTCCATCAGTCGATCGGCTATACACGCGACGAGTTCCTGCAAATAGACAGGAAGGCAGTGCTTCATCCGGATGATACAGAATTGATCAGTCGGATGCACCTGGAACTCCTGTCGAAAGGGATCTCCAGCTATGAGTACAGGATCCGGCACAGGGACGGCCACTGGTTACAAATGTCCTCGAAGAACGTATTGATTCCGGGCGAGACCGGAGAACAGGATTTGATCCTCAGCATTACCAGGGATGTGACCGAACAGAAGAAGACCCTTGATGAACTGGAAATTGCCAAACAGCGGGCCGAGGAAAGCCACCGCCTGAAATCTGCCTTCCTGGCCAATATGTCCCATGAGATAAGAACCCCCATGAATTCCATTGTGGGGTTTTCATACCTGCTGGTCAATCCCGACCTGGATGAACCAACCAGGGAAGAATATGTGCACCGCATCATACGCAATTCGGAAACACTGCTTGCACTGATCTCCGACATCATCGACCTGGCCCGGATCGAAAGCGGGCAGCTTGCCCTTATTTATGAGCGGCTGGATCTTTCCACGTGGATGGAGGAACTTCAGCAGTATGCTCTGGATGAGCTCAGACGATTGAAAAGAAGCGATCTGGACATCATTTTAGAGAAAGGCCCGGATCCCCTGGAGATGGATACAGACATGGTCCGGCTCACCCAGGTGATGAAAAATCTGATCAACAATGCGATCAAGTTCACCCAGAAAGGACAGGTGAAAATCGGTTACCGCAGCATGAACGAAGAAAAGGTGTTCATTTTCGTAGAGGATACGGGTATCGGCATAGATCCCGGGCATTTCGAACTGATCTTCGAACAGTTCAGGCAGATCGATGAATCCAATACAAGGAGGTTCGGGGGCACCGGGCTCGGCCTTTCCATCTCCAGAAACCTGGTGGAGATGATGGGCGGCAGGATCGGGATCAAATCACAACCGGGAAAAGGGTCCCTGTTCCAGGTGGAACTGCCGGTAAAAGGACCGGTACATATCCGTCACTAAGGGACTGAAGGAATGGCTCTCCGGGTCTTTCTACGACTTTCCAAATAATTGTTACTTTTATGAGCTTTGAAGGTAACATATCGCTAATCCTGTCGATTCATGCAGAAGATCAATGAATTCCTCCTTTTCCTGAACGGTTATCTCGGCGGTCACCAGTGGTTCGTTTTCCTGCTTCTGGGGACCGGGATCTTTTTCACCCTCTACCTGGGTCTGCCGCAGTTCCGGTATTTCAGGCATGCCCTGAAGATCGTGTCCGGCAAGTTCGACCGGGCGGATGATGTGGGGGATACTTCCCATTTCCAGGCGCTGACCACCGCCCTGTCGGGCACCGTCGGCACGGGGAACATCGCAGGAGTCGCGCTGGCCATACACCTGGGAGGACCTGCCGCACTTTTCTGGATGCTGGTGACCGCCCTGCTGGGGATGTGTACCAAATTCGTGGAGGTGACCATTTCCCATAAGTACAGGGATATTCTGCCGGACGGGACCGTTTCGGGCGGCCCCATGTATTACATGAAAAAACGGCTGAACATTCGAACACGATCGGGAAAGATTATCCGGACAGGGGCTGTGCTGGGGGCCTTTTTCGCCTTCGCCACCATCCTCTCCTCCTTTGGCACCGGCAGTCTGCCCCAGATCAACAGCATATCCGATTCCATGTTCACCTCTTTCGGGATCAGGCATTCCCTGACGGGCGCTGTGCTGGCCGTGCTGCTGGGACTGGTGATTATCGGCGGGATCAAGCGGATCGCGAAAGTAACTTCCACGCTGGTGCCTGTGATGGCCCTCATCTATTTCATCGGGGCAGCCCTTGTGATAGGGACCAATTATGAGAACATCCTTCCCTCCCTGGGATCCATATTTGCAGATGCTTTTACGGGCAGTGCGGCTGTGGGGGGATTCCTGGGAGCGGGCTTTGCCTTCACGTTTAACAAGGGGGTGAACAGGGGACTGTTCTCCAATGAGGCAGGGCAGGGTTCGGCACCCATTGCCCACTCGGCAGCCCGGGCACATGAGCCGGTCTCCGAAGGAATGGTGGCAATTCTCGAGCCTTTCATAGATACCATTGTCATCTGCACATTGACCGGACTGGTCCTGCTTTCCTCCGGTGTGTGGAACGAAAAGCTTGAGAACAAGTTCCAGGCGGCTGACCTGTATGTCCTGGAGGGAACCTACACCGAGAAGGAGAGTCACGACAGAATGTTGCTGGGCCGTTTTTTCAGCAACGATACCACGGTGGACCTTTTCACGGGGTCCCTGAAGGTGGTGGCGGGCATTCCTGTTTCCGAAGAGCTCACCCTGATCCATGCAGAATCCTTTGCCGAAGATGTCATCGTACATGACGGCGATTCGCTGTTCACAGGGGAGATACCCGTGGTCGCAGGGAAGGTGCAGTTCAGCGGGGCCAGTTCCACGCAGGGTGAGGTGTACATGACCGGACGCTCGCTGATCCACAGCGCTGCCCTTACCACGGAGGCGTTCAAACGAAGTATCCTGGGAAACTGGGGACAGTACATTGTTTCCATCGGACTGCTCCTGTTCGCATTTTCCACGGCCATATCATGGTCCTATTACGGGGACAGGGCGGTCACTTACCTGTTCGGGACAAAATACGTGATCATCTACAGGATGGTTTACGTGGTGGGTTTCTTTGTCGCTTCCTTCACGGATACCACCATCGTGTGGAACCTTTCTTACATCACCATTGCCCTGATGACCATCCCGAACCTGTTCGGTCTGCTGATCCTGAGAAAGGACATCAAGCGAACCATTTTTGATTACTGGACCGACTTCGGGAACAGCTGGCCGGAAGAGAAACTGCCGGTGAGGCGTTAACCTGTTCTCTCCAGCAGGGCGATGTTCTCCACATGGTGGGTATGGGGGAACATGTCCACCGGCTGGATCTTCCTCAGTGCATAATTCCTGCCAAGGAGTTCCACATCCCTGGCCTGGGTGGCAGGATTGCAGGAGACATACACGACCCGGGATGCTTTGCTCCTCAGGATCTGCTCCACCACTTTCGGGTGCATCCCAGCCCTGGGCGGATCGGTGACGATCACATCCGGATTCCCGTGTGCGGAGAAAAAATCCCCCGTGAGCAACTCCCTCATGTCGCCCGCAAAGAATTGGGCATTTCCGATCCCGTTGATTTCGGCATTGATCTTTGCATCCGCAATGGCTTCAGGCACCGATTCAATGCCCACCACCTTTTTCGCGCTCCGGGCCATGAAATTGGCCAGGGTCCCGGTCCCCGTGTACAGGTCGTAAAGGAGCTCACCTTCGCCGGGTCCGGCAAATTCCCTGGCCTTCCGGTAAAGTTCCAGGGCCTGCAGGGAGTTGGTCTGGAAGAAGGATTTGGGACCGATCCGGAAAGTGAGATCCTCCAGCTTCTCGAAGATATGGTCCCTTCCCGCATAAAGCCGGATGTCCAGGTCATACAGTGCTTCGTTCTTCTTGGGATTGATGGTGTACATGAGGCTGGTCAGGCCGGGAAAGTTATGCTTCAGCGATTCCAGCAGTTCGTAAACAGGGGGTTCGTCATACTGAACCGAAAGAATGATCATCACTTCACCCAGGGTGGTGTTCCGGACGATCAGGTTACGGAGGAGCCCCTCATTGGTCCGGTGGTCATAAAAAGATAGTTTCTTTTCCAGGGCAAGCTCCCGCAAATGGTTGCGAACCTGGTTGGTGGGCTCTTCCTGCAGGTGGCAGGTCCCGATGTCCACCACCTTGTCAAAACGGCCGGGAACATGAAGGCCCACCGCATTGGTATGGGGGAGGGTTGTTTCCGGCGAAATTTCCGAGGGCAAGAGCCAGCGGTGGTTGGAAAAGGTGTATTCCAGTTTGTTGCGGTAGCCGGTAGTCTTTTCGGAAGCCAGGATGGGTTCCGCCTCGGGGATCTCGATCCCGGCAATATGCCTGAACGCATCCACAACCTGCTGTTCCTTGTAGTGCAGTTGATCCTGGTAGGAAAGGTGCTGCCAGGTACATCCCCCGCAGATCCCGAAATGTGCACAGAACGGTTCTTTCCGTTTATCCGAGAAGCGGTGGTACCTGACCGGTCTTGCCTCCATATAGCGGCCTTTTTTCCTGGTCACCTGCAGGTCGGCCACATCACCCGGCAGTGCTTCTTTAACAAAAACCACCACCTGGTCCACCCTGGCCACAGACCTTCCTCCAGCCCCCATGTTTTCGATGGTGACACGCTCCAAAAGAGGCAGATTCCTGTTTCTTCCCACAATGCAAAGTTACGTTTGCGCCGGCAATTTATACAAATGACTCGGCGATTTGTTCTATTTTTGCCTGAAATCGGTGATAAGTTGTTTCTGGTAACTGAAGTGCGAAGGATCAAACGGAAGAAGATTCATGATATCGGTTGATAATGTAACTGTCAGGTTCGGGGGTTTTGTGCTGTTCGACGGGATCAGTTTCCAGGTGAACCCTGGCGAAAGGATCGGGCTGGTGGGGCGCAATGGTGCAGGTAAGACCACCCTGCTGAACCTCATTGCCGGCCTTCAGCATCCGGATGCGGGCAAAGTGGTGAGGACACCAGGGAAAACCGTGGGCTATCTTCCCCAGCAGATGCGGCACAGCAGGGGAAAAACCCTCTATCTTGAAACCCTGGATGCATTTTCCCGCCTGCTCGGGCTCAGGGATAAGATCCACAGGATCACCACCGAGCTGGGCGAGCGCTCTGACTACGAATCCGCATCCTATCTCTCCCTCATCCAGGAGCTTTCCAACGCCAACGAGCAGTATGAAATGGAAGGGGGCCATGCCATCCATGCGGAGGTGGAGCAGACACTTACCGGACTGGGCTTCCGGCAGTCTGACATGGACAGGCCGGTCCACGAGTTCAGCGGTGGCTGGCGCATGCGGGTGGAGCTTGCAAAGATCCTCCTCCGGAGTCCCGATTATATCCTGCTGGATGAGCCCACCAATCACCTGGATATTGAATCAATCCAGTGGATGGAGGGATTCCTGGGCAGCTTTCCGGGAGGAGCCCTGATCATTTCCCATGACCGGGCCTTCCTGGACCAGGTTACCAACCGCACCATTGAACTTTCGCTTGGGAAACTGTACGACTACCGGG
>DSEO01000037.1 GCA_011056635.1 Bacteroides sp. | reverse complement strand
CTTTTCTCCTCCAGCAGGTCTGCTCCCTCGAAAAGCGTGGAAACTTCCGAACCGGAGGCCAGCAGGATCACATCGGGCGTGCCCTCACAATCCCTCGCGATATAGGCGCCAAAGGTTGCCTGAAGGGCATCGGTGTACCTGTCAGATCCCGGCCGTGCAGGCAGATCCCTGATGCCCTGCCGGGACAGGATCAGTGCAGTGGGGGTTGTATTGTTCTCCAGTGCCATTTTCCAGGCCACCGTGGTTTCCGCTGCATCAGCGGGCCGGAGGACCATCATGGCCCGTTTCCCATGGTGGTTCTTCAGGTGTTCCAGCAACCTGATCTGGGCCTCCTGCTCCACCGGCTGGTGTGTGGGGCCATCCTCTCCCACGCGGAAGGCATCATGGGTCCAGACGTACCTGACCGGCAGCTCCATCAGTGCCGCCAGCCGCACGGCAGGCTTCATATAATCACTGAATACAAAGAAGGTCCCGATCACCGGGATCACCCCGCCATGAAGGGCCATTCCGTTTGCCACGGCTGCCATGGTAAGCTCGCTCACCCCCGCCTGGAGGAAAGACCCGCTGAAATCACCCCGGGTAAAGGGGGTGGTCTTCTTCAGAAACCCATCCGTCTTGTCACTGTTGGAAAGGTCTGCCGAAGCGACAATCATCTGTTCCACCTGTCCGAACAGGTGGGACAGCACCACACCCGATGCTCCGCGGGTGGGAGATCCCGGTTTGTGGGTAATGGCGGAAAAGTCGATCTCCGGTACCCTGCCCTCCAGGAACTCCCTGTATTTCTTTGCCAGGCCGGGATTCGCTTTCTCCCAACCGGCCTGCGCTTTTTTCTTTTCAGCCACTTTTTTCCGCTTCTCATCCAGCACCTTCCTGTAAGCCTCTTCCACCTCCGGGAAAATGGCGAAAGGATTTTTCGGGTCACCTCCCAGGTTGGCCACGGTCTTTTCGAAAGAAGCTCCCGCCGAAGAAAGGGGCATTCCATGGGTGGAGGTCTGCCGCTCGAAGGGTTGTCCGTTCTCATCCACAGCTCCCTTGCCCATGATTGTTTTCCCGATGATCAGCGTGGGGCGTCCGGTCTCCCCGTGCGCCTTTTCCATCGCATCGAGGATCTGCCGGGGATCGTTCCCGTCGATGGTGATCACATGCCAGTTCCAGGCCTCGTATTTCTTGGCCGTATCTTCATCGGTCACCACCGCCGTTTCCGAGGAGAGCTGGATGTCGTTGGAGTCGTAGAACATGATCAGGTTGCTCAGTCCCAGGTACCCCGCCATCCGGCCGGCCCCCTGTGAGATCTCTTCCTGGACGCCCCCGTCCGAGATGAAGGAATAGGTACGGTGGGCCATCCATTCCCCGAACCGGGCAACCAGGAAGCGCTCCGCAATGGCCGCACCCACCGCATTGGTATGTCCCTGTCCCAGCGGTCCGGATGTATTTTCAATACCCCGGCTCACGTTCAGTTCGGGGTGCCCGGGCGTAATGCTTCCCCACTGGCGGAAATTGCGCAAATCGTCCATGGTGTAATGTCCCGTAAGGGCGAGCACACTGTACAGCATGGGCGACATGTGCCCCGGGTCCAGGAAGAACCGGTCCCGCAACGGCCATGCCATATCATCGGGATCAAAATTCAGGTACCTGGAATACAGAATCTCGAGGTAGTCCGCTCCACCCATGGCACCCCCGGGGTGTCCCGATTTTGCTTTTTCGACCATGGCCGCAGAGAGGATACGGATGTTGTCGGCTGCACGCTGATGAATTTTTATGTCCATTGGTATCAGATCAGTTTTGTGAACGGTCCGTTGAAATTTGAAGACCAAAAATACCGAATTCCATCGGGGTCTCAAAATATATATATCAACGACAAGGATACCGATTTTTAGGAGAATTATTAGTAGTTTAACGGTGGATAATGGATTCTCCTCGCGGCAGGCCGCGAGGAATCATCGATTAAGTGTTTATTCATATGGTGTTCGCTTACCCCGCAGCAAGCAGCGGGGAATGCGCTCACGCAATTGATTTGGACAGAGCCATGGCATTAAAATGCGGGATCATCGGTGTGGCCAATGTGGGTAAAACGACACTCTTCAACTGTATGGCCACCACGCGGGCGGAGACTTCCAGTGCGGCGTTCACATCCAGCCGTTCCAACCTGGGTGTGGTGGCGGTTCCCGATCCCCGGCTGTTCAGCCTTTCAAAATACCAGCCCACCGCGAAGGTGGTCCCCGCCACGGTGGACATCGTGGACATACCGGGACTTGCCAGGGGAGCCAGTCAGGGCGAGGGCGTTGGGAACAAGTTCCTGTCGGATATCCGCAACACCGATGCGCTGATCCATGTGCTGCGCTGCTTTGACGATGACCGGCTGCCCCACATTGACGGGTCGGTGGACCCTGTGAGGGATATCCAGACCATCGACCTGGAACTGCAGGTAAAGGACCTGGAATCGGTGGAAAAGAAGCTGGAGCGGCTGGCTAAAGTGGCGAAGGCGGGTGACAAAGATGCCCGGAAAGGGATGGAGGTGCTGGAAAAATACAGGGCCCACCTGGAAGATTTCAAAAATGTCCGGACACTGGAAGTGGATGCGTCTGACCGGAAGCATGCGGAGGATCTGTTCCTGCTCACCGCCAAACCGGTGCTGTACGTCTGCAACGTGGAGGATGAAGCGGCTAAAACGGGCAATCCATACGTGGACAGGGTGCGGACATACCTGGAACAAGAGGGAAAAGAGATCCTGGTGCTGGCCGCAAGGCTCGAATCGGAGATCGCCGAGCTGGATCAGGAAGAGGACCGGAAGGCGTTTCTGGCAGATGCGGGACTGGAAGAGCCCGGGGTGAACAAGCTGATCCGGTCGGCCTATTCGCTGCTGGACCTGATCTCATTTTTCACCATCGGGCCCAAGGAGAACCGGGCATGGACCATCCGGAAGGGGGCGCTGGCGCCAGAGGCGGCCGGGGCGATCCACAGCGACCTGCAGCGGGGATTCATCCGGGCGGAGGTGATCAGGTATGAGGATCTGGTTTCGCTGGGTTCGGAGCATGCCTGCAAGGAGGCGGGCAAACTCTCCGTGGAAGGAAAACATTATTTGGTCCGCGACGGGGATATCCTGCACATCCGATTCAATGTCTGACCATGCGGCTTTCCCTGACAGTGCAGATCAGTGCGATCGTGAAGCGGTTCCCGGTCGGAAGCATGTTCCCGGGCCGAACAATTTTCCAGGGAGGAAGCATGTTGCCGGGCCGAAAAATTTTCCCGGGCCGGCACATATTGCTGGTTGCGGCGGGACTCTGGCTGTGTTCGGCCCTTTCCGCCCAGTGGCTCCGGGGAGAGATCGATGAGGGGGACATGGCGCAGGACCTGGCCGAGGCGCTCACCTTCAGGAAGTACCCCACCTACGAACAGTACCTGCAGATGATGCAGCAGTTCGCCGCAGACCATCCCGGCATCTGCCGGCTGGATACGTTCGGGGTCTCCGTGCAGGGTCGCCTGCTGCTGGCCCTGAAGATCAGCGACCGGGTGGGGGAGGACGAACCGGAGGCCGGGTTTTTCTATACTTCCACCATGCACGGCGATGAGCTGGCGGGTTATGTGCTCCTGCTCAGACTGGCCGCTTACCTGCTGGAGGGGTACGGGAGCGACGGCGAGGTGACCGGCCTGGTGGACAGTCTCGCCATCTGGATCAATCCCCTGGCCAATCCGGACGGAACCTACGGCCCCGGTCACGATACATCGGTGGTGAACAGTACCCGGGAAAACACAAACGGGATCAACCTGAACCGGGATTTCCCCGATCCGGATCAGCATGAGCCCAACGATACTGCGGGCAGGGCGGTGGAGACCCGGCACATGATGCGTTTCATGGAAGCGCAGAAATTTACCCTGTCCGCCAACCTGCACAGCGGGGCCGAGGTGGTGAATTATCCCTGGGATCATACCTTTGACCTGCATGCCGATGACTCCTGGTACAGGTTCGTCTCCAGGGAATATGCCGATGAGGCCAGGGCGGTGGATCCCGGATATATGAACCTCTTTGAAGACGGGATCACCAACGGGGCCCGGTGGTATGTCATTTACGGCGGCAGGCAGGACTATGTGAATTACTACCTGGGCGGACGGGAAGTGACCCTGGAGCTGGCCAATGACAAGCTGCTGGAGGCGGACCGGCTGGAAGAATTCTGGGAGAAGAATCAAAGGTCACTGCTCAACTACATGTCCCAGTGCACCTATGGCATCAGGGGACGGGTGCGGGGGAGCGGCGAAGGAGGACAGATCCGGAAGAGCGGCGAAGAAGGACCACTTCGCGCCTGCATCACCATCCCGGGTCATGACAGCGCCTGGTCGGTGGTGTACTCCTCCCCGGATCACGGATATTTTTACCGGCTGATCAAAGAAGGGACCTGGGATGTGGTGGTCTCCGCCGACGGCTGGCTGAGCGATACGGTGCGGGGGGTGGAGGTGACCGACTACCGGGCCACGTGGCTGGATATCACGCTGGATCCCATCCCCTACCCGGTCGGCCCGGAGCAATCGCTGCCCGGTGTGCTGCTCTATCCCAATCCTGCTTCCCGCAGCCTGTTTGTGCTCCCCCGCCAGACGGAAAACGGACCGGTGGAGGTACGGATCCTGACCATGGAAGGCCGGCCGCTCCTCCGGCACACCACCCATTTCAGCGGTCACCCCCTGGAGATCCCCCTTCACCCGCTTCCCGACGGCATCTTCATCCTGCAAATGTCCACCGGAAAGACCCTGTATACCATGAAATTCTTGAAACACTGAAAAATCAGGCTATTTTTGTATTTTTAGCACCCAACCAGGAACAAGATGACAAGCCAGTTCAGCGGGAAATTCCTGCTTCCTTTGATCATAAGCATGTGGATCCCGGCATCCGGGCTCCATGCCCAGCAGGCCACAACCGGATACCAGCCCAAAACGCGACTTCTCTTTATCATGGATGCGTCCAACAGCATGGCCGGACAGTGGGAAGGCGGCCGGAAGTTCGACATTGCCAGGAACATCCTGATGGACATGGTGGACAGCCTGGAAGGGAATCCCAACGTGGAGATGGCCCTCCGCATTTACGGCCACCAGAGCCCTGTGCCGCCGCAGGATTGCAACGATACCAAACTGGAAGTCCCTTTCAGTCCCAACAACGCCGCCAGGATCAGGCAGAAACTCAAAGTCATCAACCCCAAAGGCACCACCCCCATTGCCCACTCCCTGGAAGTGTCCCCGGGTGATTTTCCTCCCTGCAGCAACTGCCGGAACATCATCCTGCTGATCACCGACGGGATCGAGGCCTGCGACGGGGATCCCTGCGAGGTTTCCCGCCAGCTGCAAAAGGAGGGGATCATCCTCAGGCCCTTTGTGATCGGGATCGGCAATGATCCCGGGTTCAGGGAAACCTTCCACTGCATCGGGGAATATTACGATGCACCCGGCCGGGAGCAGTTCAGGGAAGCGCTCAGGGTGGTCATCACCCAGGCGCTCAATGAGACAAGCGCCCAGGTGAACCTGCTGGACGCGGACCGGAGGCCCACAGAAACCGATGTGAATATGGTTTTTTACGACACCTTTTCAGGCGCAATCCGGTACAACATGATCCACACTCTGAACGGCAGGGGTAATCCCGATACCCTCTCCCTGGATCATCTGAGTACTTACCGCGTTGTGGCCCAGACCATCCCCCCGGTGAGTGCGGACAGGTGGGATCTGGTCACCGGCCGCCACAACACCATCGGCATCGATGCGCCCCAGGGGCACCTGGTCGTGAAGACCGGCAGGGGAGAGTCATACGACAACGAGAAGATCCTGGTGAAAAAGGCGGGCGAACCGGCAACGATCAATGTCCAGAAAATGGGACAGACGAGCAGGTACATTGCGGGAAAATATGACCTGGAGATCCCCATTTACCCGTTGATGATCGTGAAGGATGTGGAAATCCGGCAGAGTTACACCACCACCGTGGAGATCCCCGTCCCGGGCCTGGTCACCTTCAAATCGCCGCAGCCCGGAGCCGGGGCCCTGTACCAGCTCACCCCCGGGGGGGACCAGCTATGGGTCCTGAACCTGGGTGAACAGACAGCCACCCAGGCTTATTATCTCCAGCCCGGCTCTTACAGGGTGGTTTTCCGGAGAAGTGACCGGAAGTCCGCCTCCGACAGTCAGATCAGGGAATTCAAAGTGAATTCCGGCTCATCCGAAACCATTGAATTCCGTTGAACCTCCAACCTGAAATACCGTATGCCGATGGCTGAATGGGAGGACAGGGAAATTCTTGAGGCAATCCGTACCCCGGGAAAAGCGGAGACTGCATTCAACCACCTGGTGAAGAAATACCAGGAACGGCTTTACTGGCATATCAGGAAGATCGTCATCGACCACGAAGATGCGGACGATGTGCTGCAGAACACATTTATCAAGATCTGGAGATCCCTGCCTGAGTTCAGGTCCGACTCCAAACTCTTCACCTGGCTGTACAGGATCGCTACCAATGAGGCCCTTTCCTTTCTGAAGCAGAAGAAGAAAAGGAACCTCACTCCCATTGATGATCTGGAGCAGATGCCGGGAGAACAGCTGGAAAGCGATCCCTATTTCGACGGTGATGAGATCCAGCTGAAACTGCAGCAGGCAATCCTGAAGCTCCCCGACAAGCAGCGGGTGGTATTTAACATGAAATATTTTGATCACCTGAAATATGAAGAGATGGCTGTGATCCTGAAAACCTCGGTGGGAGCGCTGAAAGCCTCCTATCACCACGCTGTCAGAAAGATCCAGGCCATGCTGGAGGACGATTAAACCTTTTACATTTCATAAGAGTCTAATGAATAACTGGATAGAAAGATGCACAAGGAAAACAAAAAATCATTTCTGGAGGATGAATCACTGACGCATCATCCTTTCCGTGTACCGGAAGGTTATTTTGACAACTTTGCCGGCCGGCTTCAGCAAAGGATCCGGGAGGAGGAAGAAGCACGGGTGCCCGTGCGCAGGCTCCGGAGCCCGGACCGCTTCAGGATAGCCATGGCGGCGGCGGTGATCCTGATCGCCCTGGTCACCTACCCCGTAATCCGGATCCTCAACGTCCACGACTCCCGGGTCAACGATTATTCCGACCTCGTACTACTGGAAAATATGGATCTCTCCGATGAGGACCTCTATCTCCTGGAAATGATGGCCGACGAGACCAGCGCGGGCAATGAGGAGGATATATACCTGGACCAGGCAATGAAGCACCTTGCATTGCATGAGGTGGAACTGGACCTGATTTCCGAATAAGCATAAAGAAAACCTACCATGAAAACAATACGGACCAGAGCAATTGTCACATTCCTTTCCCTGATCATCCCTGCGTGTATGGTGTCGCTTTCTGCCCAGACCGATGAGCAGATCGAACGGTTCAAGCGGGATATGGAAGTATATTACAACGAGCAGCTGCAGCTGACCCCCGCGGAACAGGAGAAATTCTGGCCCCTGTACAACGATTTCTATAACCGGAAGCTCAGGCATGACGAGGAAGAAAGGAACATGTACAGGTACTGCCACAGCAACGTGGAGAACATGTCCGATGAAGAGATCACCCAGTCACTGGAGAAGATCATGCGGGTGAAGGATGAAAAGCACAAGCTGCACAGGGATTATCATGAGAAGTTCCTGAAGATCCTTCCCCCGAAAAAGGTGCTGCTGCTCTACAAAGTGGAAAGGGACTTCCGGATGCACCTGATCAGGCAGCTCAGGAAACGCGGAAGCGGGAATGAAAGCAGAGGAGGCAGAGGCAGCGATATGGGTCCGGGCCCGGGAATGGGCCAGGGCGCAGGCCAGGTTCCGGGTGCGGACATTGATCAGGGCCCGGGAATGGGTCTCAGCCCGGCTCTGGGGTTCTGAGCAAGGACCCGGCTCTGGGATCCTGAGCAAGGACCCGGCTCTGGGATCCTGAACAAGGACCCCGCGCGACCGCATCGTCACATACCTTCGGGCAGGACCGGCTCCACATCCCGCAGGTACTGCACGCTGGCTTCCATGTCCCTGAACATCACTTTGTCCTCGTCCACAAAGGGTACCTTCTCCCGGTAACCCTTCACGAAATCTTCCAGGAACGGACTTGTCCTTGCCGGCTTCCTGAACTCCAGCGCCTGGGCTGCGTTGTACAGCTCGATGGCCAGGATCCGCTCCAGATTCAGCATCACACTGTATGCCTTGATGGCGGCATTGGCACCCATGCTCACATGGTCCTCCTGTCCCTGCGAAGATTCAATGGAATCCACCGAAGAGGGGGTGCAGAGTTGCTTGTTGTGGCTCACCATGGAAGCTGCCGTATACTGGGGGATCATGAACCCGGAATTCAGGCCGGGATTGGCCACCAGGAAGGGGGGTAATCCCCTGCTGCCGGACAGGAGCTGGTAGGTCCTCCGCTCCGAAATGTTCCCGAGCTCGCTCATGGCGATGGCCATGTTGTCCAGGGCAAGTGCCAGGGGCTGACCGTGGAAATTGCCCGCCGAAATGATCAGTTCCTCATCCGGGAAGATGGTGGGATTATCGGTGACCGAGTTGATCTCCCGCTGGAACACATAGGCCACGTAGTTGATGGAATCTTTGGAGGCGCCGTGCACCTGCGGGATGCACCTGAACGAATAGGGATCCTGGATGTGGTTCTTCGGGCGATTGATCAGTTCGCTGCCCTCCAAAAGCCACCGGATCCTGGCGGCTGTCTCGATCTGACCCTGGTGGGGCCTTATCCGCTGCACCAGTTCGTGGAACGGCTCGATCCTCCCGTCAAAGGCATCCAGGGACAGGGCGCCGATGATGTCCGCCAGCCTGGAGAGTTTGAAGACGCGGAGACAGAGATACACGCCGTAGGCACTCATGAACTGGGTGCCGTTCAGCAGCGCAAGTCCTTCTTTGGATTGCAGCTCAATGGGATCCCAGCCCATTTCCCCGAGCACATCCGCCGCTTTTCTCCGCTTTCCCTTTACATCCACATCACCCAGGCCCAGCAACGGCAGGCTCATGTGTGCCAGCGGTGCCAGATCGCCTGAAGCCCCCAGCGATCCATAGGTATACACCACCGGGAGGATGTCGTGGTTGTACAGGTCCACCAGGCGGCTGACCGTCTCCAGCTGCACCCCCGAATTGCCGTAGGAGAGTGACCGGACCTTCAGCAGCAGCATCAGTTTCGTGATCTCAGGGGGCACCTCCTCCCCCATGCCGCAGGCATGGGACATCACCAGGTTTTTCTGCAGCAGTCCCAGCTGATCGCCGGGGATCACCGTATTGCAGAGGGAACCGAAACCGGTGTTGATCCCGTATAGCAGCTCATTCCCGTTATTCACCCGGCGGTCCAGGTATTGCCTGCACCGGTTGATCTTTTCTATGACCTGGTCGGAGAGGGCGATTTCCTGCCGCTGTGCAATTACAGCCCCGATCTGCTTCCATCCGATCTCATCCGTGGTAACCAGATGTGGTTTTTTCATGTTGCCTGAAAATCTGAAGATATCATGTTATTTGACAGCCAGCCTGTTGATAAGCGCCTCCGGGGTCAGCTGCTCCTGGGTGCCCGATCCCATGTCCTTCAGGGTGACCAGCCCTTCCCGGATCTCCTCCGCTCCCATCAGGGCCACAAACGGAATGTTCCTGGCGTTGGCATAGCTCATCTGCTTTTTCATCCGTACCGGGTCGGGATACAGTTCGGAGGGGATCCCCTGCTGCCTCAGGCGGGTGAGGACCGGGAAAATGTGCATGGCCTCCTTTTCACCGAAATTGACGAACAAAACCAGGGTATCCATGGTCCCCCGCACGGGAAAGCGCTCCAGCTGCTCCATCACATCGTAGATGCGGTCGGCCCCGAAGGAGACACCCACCCCGGAGATCCCTTCCAGTCCGAATATCCCGGTCAGATCGTCATACCTCCCGCCACCGCAAATACTTCCCATCTTCATTTCGCCGGAGACCACCTCGAAGATGGTTCCGGTATAATAATTCAACCCGCGTGCCAGGGCCATGTCGAACTCCACTTTGGCTTCCGGGGGATCGGCTTCCAGGAACCCCAGGAGCCGGTCCATTTCTCCCGCTCCCTCCATCCCGGTAACAGACCCTTCCAGGTATTTCTTCAGGAATTCCAGTTTCTCCCTGTTGCTCCCCTTCCCGGTCAGCAGCGGCTGAAGTTTTTTCAGCGATCCGTCTCCGATCCCTTTCTGACGAAGCTCTTCCATCACCCCTTTCATTCCCACCTTGTCCAGCTTGTCGACGGAAACCGTGATGTCGGTCATCCGCTCCGTTTCGCCCATCATCTCCACCACGCCCGCAAGGATCTTCCGGTTGTTCATCCGG
>DSEO01000039.1 GCA_011056635.1 Bacteroides sp. | reverse complement strand
TGGTCCAGTTCCCCGAAAACGGTCTGGTAAATCTCCCCGATCCCGAATCCTGTTTCTTCAAGCATTTTGATCAACTCCCCGGTGCTGAAAAAAACCGCATCCCTGTAAAAAACACTTTCTTCCCGGTATTCCAAATAATTTTTGCCGACAGGGCTTTCCTTATCCACGAAACCGATCACCAGCACGCCTGAACCTGTCAGGATCCTGTTCGCCTCCCGCAGAGACTGATGGGGATCATCCACGAAGCAGATGGTGGTGACCATCAGGGCAAAATCAAAATGATTGTCCGGGAAAGGAAGCGCTTCTGCCACCCCGTCCACTGCATGGATCCCCCGCTCACTGGCCCTGGTCCGCATTTTCACAGAAGGTTCTACACCCGTCCTGATACCCAGCGGCTCAGCAAAAATACCACTTCCCACACCTATTTCAATCCCTGTTCCTTCTTCGGGGATGACTTTTCTGAGGGCACTCAGTTCAGACAAAAAAACATTCCGGTATGTGACAAACCAGTCCTCGTACTGATCGGAATGTTTGTCAAAAGGCGTCGTTTTAGGCATGACCTGAAAATACAAAATATATTATAATTACCCGTTCACCCTGGCATATACTGCGGTGCGGGACATCAGGCTCATGGTGAGGCTCCGGGACAGCATGAACAGGATGAAGGCGAACCAGAGACCGTGGTTTCCCCACAATTTCCCCAGAATCAGGTAGGCGGGAAAGAACACCAGCAGGGTGGAGATGAGCATGGCATTCCGCATCTCACGGCCGGCGGTGGCGCCGATAAAGATCCCGTCCCACAGGAAAGCGGTGAAGGAGACCAGGGGAATGATGATCACCCAGAAGAAAAAGGGGCGGGCATTTGAGATCACCTCGGGATTGTCGGTGAGCAGCCTGAAGATGAATTTTCCTCCCGCGAGATAAAGGAGGGTAAAGAAAAGGGCGATCCCCGTCCCCCACAGGAAAAGCAACCGGATGGACCTGATCAGTGCCTGTTTGTTGTTGGCCCCGATGAACCTTCCGGAGAGCGCTTCAGCGGCGTGGGCAAATCCGTCGATCAGGAAGGAAAAGAACATGAAGAACTGCATCAGCAGGGAATTGACCGCAAGGATGGTTTCCTCCCCCCCGGTAGTGACGTCGGAGCTGGCCGAACGGGCGGTGAAGAATGAGAACACGATCACCAGGCACATGGTGCGGATAAAGATATCCTTGTTTACCATGAGAAACCCCACCAGCTTGTCCCGGCGGATGGTCGCTTTCAGTGACCAGTGCTTCATCAGTTTGCTGAAATATTTTCGGAAAAAGAGAACAGCGACCAGGAAACCGGCATACTGGGCGATGACCGTACCCAGGGCCACCCCGTCCGGTCCCATGCCCAGGACCATCACGAAGACGAAACTGCATGCGATGTTGAGCACATTGGCGGTGATCAGCACCACCATGGGCAGCCTGGCATTCTGCATCCCCAGGAAAAATCCGAGCAGGGCAAACTGTCCCAGGACCGCCGGTGCGGCCCAGATCCTGATCCTGAAATAGGTCATGGCCAGCTGTTCCACTTCCGTTTCTCCCTTCAGGACCATGAAACTCAGAAGCTCGATGGGTTTTTGAAGCACCAGCAGGAGCAGGCTGATCACCAGGGCGATGAGCATGGCCCTGGAAAAAACCATGACTGTTTCCGGGATATCACGCCTTCCCCAGGCCTGGGCGGTGAAACCACTGGTTCCCATGCGCAGAAATCCCAGGCCCCAGTAAATGAAGTTGAATATCAACGATCCCAGCGCAATGGCCCCAATGTAGGCATCCGATTCGAGGTGTCCCATCAGAGCCATGTCCACGATCCCCAGCAGGGGAATGGAAATGTTGCTGATGATGTTGGGAATGGCAAGGTCCAGGATTTTCCTGTTCATCAGGATGCATTTAAGGCCCGAATTTAGCGATATTTCGGAATTCGTAAGTTTTTCTTCGAGGGGGTATTCTGTATGGATGGATTTGTTTTTCAGAAATTATTCCTTATATTTTCCTCAAAAAGAATGCCTTATGAAAAGGTGCCTGCTGATTACCGGGTTCCTGGGAGTTATCTCCCTGATAGGAGCACAGACCATCATTCCGGCCGGGGAAGTATACGGAAAATGGGACATGATCGGTTCTCCCTACCAGATCACTGGAGATATCCATATACCCCATGATTCAACCCTGATTATCGACCCGGGAGTTGTGGTGGAATTCCAGGGATACTTCCATCTGAAGGTGTCGGGTAGGCTGCTTGCCATGGGCAGTGTCGCAGATACGATCCTGTTCACGGTGAATGATACCACCGGTTTTGCTGATCCTGATACGTCCCTTGGCGGCTGGAACGGGATCCGGATCTGTGATATCAGCGCTGAGAACGATTCAACAAAACTCTCCTACTGCAAATTCCAGTACGGGAAAGCTGTGGGTGATGGATGGTTCCTCAATGCCGGTGGTGCGTTGTGTGTGATCGATTTTGACAAAGTAACTGTTTCCAACTGTACGTTTGCCCACAACAGTGCGGGGGGACCGGCTGCGGAATCTCCTGCCGGCGGGGCCATTCACCTGGCCTGGTCCGATATCAGGCTTGTGGACAATACCTTTCTCTTCAACCGTGCATACGAGGGAGGTGCGATTCAGATGCACGATTCGGATCCGGTATTCATTAACAACTTCATCAGCAACAACCGTTGTATCCAGAGCGGAGGTGGTATCTCATGCGGAGGGGCTTCAAATCCATCTTTTTCGGGCGACCGGATTATCAATAACAGTGCCGGATCTCACGGGGGAGGCATTATCCTATGGGGACCCGGAGAAGCATCATTCAGTAATGTGACGGTCACCGGAAACAGTGCACACTGGGGTGGAGGGATTGGCTTTTCAGGCTATGAAGCTCGGATCATTAACTCAGAAATATCAGATAACCATGCTATCTGGCTGGGTGGGGGCATAGCAGCCGATGAAAGCGAGCTGACCATCCGGAATTCGCTGTTCGAAGGTGATACGGCTCTCTCTCAGTCCGGTGCGATTCATACCTGGCAGGGGAAACTGCACATCCGGGATTGTGGTTTCAATGATAATTATAGTGAAACAGGCGGGGCAGTCCATACCGATTTCAGCACCCTGGATATTGAAAGAAGCAGTTTTGTGAGAAATACAGCACATGTGGGAGGGGCCCTTCAGGTGTTTGATGGTCACCTGGAGATTGACAGTTGTCTGTTCGATTCCAATGAAGCTGCTGTGAACGGAGGGGCCCTGGAGTATATCGCCGATTCCCTTGTATTTGACTCACTCTATGTTGTACGTATTAGAGATGCGCATTTCATCAAGAACAGGGCAGGCACGGCTGCCGGTGGCTTCACCATCCAGCAGTCCCACACCGACGAGGCGTTGATCGACGTGCATGTGGATCGTTGCAGGATCATCGAAAACCAGGCACGACAGGTGGCCGGATTCAGGATCATGCGGTGCATTCAGGAGATCAGGTTTTCGAATTCCATGGTCAGCGGTAACCGTGCCGAGGCCTGGACGGGAGGCGGCACATTCAATGCGGGAAGTGTGGGTAGCATCTCCAATTGTGTTTTCTATGATAACCAGGCTGCTACGGTTAGTGCGGGTGCTTCATCAGGAGGTTTTGGAGTGGGAAACGGGTCTGTGGCCCATGTGTATAATTGTACTTTCGTAAAGAACAGTTCAGGCAGTGGCGGGGGCCTTTATGTACACAGGGGATCGGAGGGTATCGTGATCAACACTATTTTCAGGGGAAATATTCCGGACCAGATTGCGCTGGCTGCATCGACAGATACCACTCCCTGCATGCTGACGCTTCATTATAATGATATCCAGTATAGCGAGGATTCCATCCAGGTCACGGATTCCATCTCTACCCTGTTTTACGGGACAGGGAATGTCGATCTGGATCCGCTTTTTGTGGATGAGGCATCCGGTGTTTTGCACCTGCAGGATGACAGCCCGTTAATCGGAGCGGGAACGGCATCCATGGAGATAGAAGGGAACGGGTATGTTTGTCCCCCCGTGGATATGGAAGGGAACCCGCGTCCCGACCCGGCCGGTTCAAGTCCCGATATGGGAGCGTATGAGAACCAGCATGCGTGGCCGGTTGGACTGAATGAGCTGATATCCACAGCAAACGGAGAGCTGTGCCTGAAAGTCTACCCGAATCCGTTCAGTCAGGCCATTACCCTTGAATTTGTCCTGCCCGAAAGAAGCCGGGTCGACATCAGGGTTTTCAACCTGCTGGGAACGGAGGTCGCCACTCCCGTAACCTCAATGATGGAACCCGAGGTGCAACATATCAGCTGGAATCCGGAAAACCGGAGGGGAGGAATCCATGTTGTGCAGATCCGTGTACAGACTGCCGGAGGTGAAGTGTACAGGGAAACCTGCGGGATCATCAGAGCCCTGTAAAAAACAAAAACTTTCCTCACCTGTTTTACAACTTTAACAGGATCATGGAAGGTACAGGAAGCAGATTTCAAAAGTTCGACAAACGCATTACCGGCTGGATGGCGTCCCACGGGATCATCCTGCTGCGGATCAGCCTGGGGATCATATTTTTCTGGTTCGGGATACTCAAGTTTTTCGAGGGACTCAGTCCCGCCGAGTCGCTGGCCATCCGTACCATAGACATCCTCACTTTCGGACTCATCGGTCCCGAAGTGGTCCGGTACGGCCTGGCCACCTGGGAGGTTCTGATCGGTATCGGTTTGATATTCAAGTTATATCTGCGCGAAACCCTCCTTCTGATGTTCGTACAGATGCTGGGGACCCTCACCCCCATATTCGTGCTCCCGGATGAAGTGTTTACTGTGATTCCTTACGGACTGACCCTGGAAGGGCAGTACATTGTGAAGAACCTGGTGGTGATCAGTGCGGGTATTGTCGTCGGGGCCACTGTGCGGGGCGGAGGGATCATTGCGGAGAACCGTCCAGACCCCGGATCCGGATAGCGGACTTTATCCGGGATTGTTATCTTTAACCCCTGAGAACATGCGGTTGAAACATCTGTGGGTGTACAAACGTATGCGCATATGGTTATGGTTGATTTAACAAACACAATGTAATGAAGCAGATCTGCCTGCCGGGTTTTCTTGCCTTTACGATAATCGGTTCAATCGCCGGGATCCGCTCCCTGACTGCCCAGGATCTGCAGGAGAAACAGGTTGTCATTGATACAGCTGTGACTTTTCAGACGATGACAGGGTTCGGTGCCTCACTGGCCTTTTATGAGGGCTGGCTCACCGCACATCCAAATAAAGATGAAATCTATGAGGTCATTTTCGGGGAATTGAGCCTGGACATCCTGCGGGTGAGAAATGCTTATGCATATGATGCGGGCATGGTGGGACGGGTGAAGGAATTTGCAGAAGCGGCGGAGGAAGTGCTGGGGAACCCCATCCCGATCCTCTCCACATCCTGGGGGCCGCCTGCATACCTGAAGAGCAACAACGATCAGGCAAACGGGGGCACCCTCAGGTATACTGCCGGGGAAGGCGGGGTGCAGTTCGATTATGCCGGGTTTGCCGACTGGTGGGAGGGGGCCCTGGATGAGTATGAGCAGAACGGGATCTTCCTGCGCTACCTCAGCATCCAGAATGAACCCGATTTCACAGCCACCTGGGAAAGCTGCCGCCTGAACCCGGCGGAGACCGTCACTGCCTCGGATACCATCGCCGGGTATAACAGGGCCCTTGATTCGGTGTATCACATGGTCATGCAGCGGGACCACCGGCCCGTGTTCCTGGGTCCCGAGTGCATCGGCATCGGGTACAACGCGGTGGAGAACTATGTGAACGCGCTGGACCTGTCAAAGCTGCACGGCATTGCCCACCACCTGTACCACGGTGCCGGTGAGGATGATCCTTACGCATCCACCAATTATGCCAAGGTTGGAAATTTCCATCCCGAAGTGCCCCATTTCCAGACGGAGTATTCCAGGACGGACTGGTTCAACCTGGCGGGGATGATACATCAGTCGCTTCATGCAGAGCATGTGACTGCTTTCCTTTACTGGGATCTGATCTGGGTGGATGGAAGAGGGCTCGTAAGCCTGGATTTTCCATGGAACCCTTCACAATGGAGCGATCCCCAGAAAGGATATACCCGAACGAAAGAATTCTATGTCTTCAAGCAATATTCGGCTTTCATCCATCCGGGTTGGCAAAGGGTGGGAACCACGCTGTCAGGGAACGATGTGGCGGGGGTGACATTCATGAGCCCGGACAGGGACTCGGCTGCCTTTGTGGGGATCAACCGCTCAGCAAGTGCATCTTACAACCTGCATCTGTCCGTTCCCGGATATATCATAGATAGCGCCTCCGTCTACAGGACTTCAGAGAACGAGGATGGTTTACTGGTGGGCGGACTGACCGATTCCGTTTTCACCCTGCCGCCTCTTTCCATTGGCACCGTGGCCATGCAGGTTTCAAGGATCACCGGGGACATTGAGATAAGTCACGCCGGCCCGGATCAGGATATTTGCGGTGGGTTGGAAGCGACGCTGGCGGGGAATGAGCCTGAAATCGGTACCGGGACCTGGACGCAGGTAAATGGTCCGGCCACCATCACCTTCGGGAATGCGAATCTGCACAATACCACAGCCACGGCAAGTGCGTATGGCGTCTATGAGCTGCTGTGGGAAATCGTCACCGGTGAATACGCTTCAGGTGACCGGGTTGAGATCCGCTTTGCCCCGGCCGCCGACGCGGGACCTGATCAGGATATCCAGAGTGAGCTGGAAGTGACACTGGCAGGGAATGAACCGGGGATAGGTACCGGGACCTGGACACAGGTCAGCGGTCCCGGGACGGTCACCTTCGGGAATGTGAATGTTTACAACACAAAGGCCACAGCGAGTGCATACGGTGCGTATGAGCTGCAATGGGAGATCGCCAGTGGTGCGTGTGCGACGGATGACAGGGTGACGATCAACTATGAAGACACCTCTGCCGCGGGCTCACGGAAAAATTTCATTTCATCTGTAACGAATTATCCCAATCCCTTTACCCATGCCACCAATATCCGGTTTTTCCTCAGAGACGGAGGCGGCGTTACGCTAACCCTGTTTGACAGCATGGGCAGGAAATTCAGGGTGCTGGACCTGGGAACAAGGGTTCCGGGGCACCAGGGATACACCCTGCAGCGAGAAGGGATGGAAAGCGGACTCTATCTTTTCAGGCTGGAAAACACTGCCGGAGAAATCTTGCCCGGCAAGTTCATGGTGCGTTAATAGGGAAAGGACATGTAATTGAACATTTTTTCCCTCTTCCTGGTTGATAATATCTGTCAACCGATCTTTTATGACCGTCAAGAAATCCTTCGTACAACGTTTCTTAAACATCACTGAAAAGGTGGGAAATGCCTTGCCGCATCCTGCCACACTCTTTGCACTGTTTGCATTAATCACGCTCCTGTTCAGCGGGATAGCATACTGGGTGGGATGGTCGGCGGTTCATCCCGGAACAGGAGAAAAGGTAGATGCGATCAGTTTGCTTTCCAGGGATGGTTTTCACCGCATCCTGCTGGAGATGGTGGATAATTTCACCGGTTTTGCCCCGCTGGGGATCGTCCTGGTGGCCATGCTCGGGATCGGCGTGGCTGAGGGAAGCGGACTGATCGGAGCGGGTATCCGGTTGCTGGTCCTTTCGGCCCCGAAAAAGATCCTCACCTTTGTTCTGGTATTCAGCGGGATCATCTCCAACCTGGCAGCGGATGTGGGATATGTCCTGCTGATACCCCTGGCCGGGATCGTGTTCAAGGCTGTGGGGCGTCACCCCATTACCGGGATGGCAGCTGCCTTTGCAGGGGTATCCGGGGGTTTTTCGGCCAACCTGCTGCTGGGGACGGTCGATCCCCTGCTGGCGGGGCTCTCAGAGGAAGCCGCCCAGATCGTCGACCCGGAGTACCTGGTGAATCCCACTGCCAATTATTATTTCATGGTGGTATCGACTTTTATCATTGCGGTGATCGGGACTGTGATCACGGAACGGATCGTGGCTCCCCGCCTGGGGGATTACAGTGACGGGGACCGGAAGGATGAAATGGAAAAGCTGAGCAGGAAAGAGAAGTTTGGCCTGCTGTGGGCAGGTATATCCGTCCTGTTGCTCACGGCTCTGATACTGGCGGGACTGATACCGGAGAATGGGTTCCTGCGGGGAGATGACGGTTCGGTGCTGCAATCGCCCGTCATCCGGGGAGTGGTTGCCTGGTTATTCATTTTTGCTTTCGTGGGAGGGGTGGTATACGGCATCGTGACCGGGAAATTCAGGAACGACAGTGATGTGGCGGAGGGTATGGCAGAAAGCATGAAGACCCTGGCTGTCTATCTGGTGCTTGTGTTCTTTGCGGCACAGTTTGTGGCTTACTTCAAGTGGAGCAACCTGGGACTCATCATGGCCATCAAGGGCGCAGGTTTCCTGACCGCACTCAATGTAGGGCTCATACCGCTGATCATCCTCTTCATCCTGTTTGCCGCCACCATGAATATGTTCATGGGGAGCGCCTCTGCCAAGTGGGCCCTGCTGGCCCCGATTTTCATACCCATCTTCATGTTCATGGGCTATTCACCCGAGCTGGCACAGGTGGTCTACCGGATCGGGGACAGTGTCACGAACATCGTCTCACCCATGATGAGCTTTTTCGCCCTGATCATTGCCTTCATCCAGAAATATGATAAAAATGCGGGCATCGGAACGGTGATCGCCACCATGCTGCCCTATTCCATCGGCTTCTTCATTGCATGGACCATCCTGATCGTGATATGGGTATGGATCGGACTTCCCCTGGGACCGGATGCCGGGCTGTATTATAACGGATAGACACCGGCCGGAAGAAGGCGTGCCGGTGTCTTGTGTGAACTGGATGAGCAGCGGATTGCTTCATTTCAGGTGAACAAGAAGCAGCTTTACCTCCTGATTCCCCCTGTTCACCGCCTGATGGGTTTCTGATTCAAACCACATGGATGTTCCGGCTTTCAGATCATAATCCTGGGAAGCCCCATCCGGTGTGGTCACATTGATGGATGCATCGGTGAGCAGAATGGTGAGGTGCGGCTCGTGATCGTGCATACCGATCCCGCAAACACCTTTCCCCGGCAAACCGACGAATTCAGTCACATGCAGTTTTTCATTGTCCACCACCACACGGACACTATCCCCGGTGGGGACCGGCATCTGGCTTTTCCCCAGCGCAGCAAAACCAAGCAACAGTACTGAGATCAATAACAGCTTTTTCATGATGATTTTTTTAATGAGTAATTGATTATCAGTACAAAAATAGAGGCCGGAAATGACTCCGGTTTTTCTTAAAAGTCCAATCGTTTTACTTTCCGGAGCAGGAACAGCAATCAGGATGGATGTAATACGGCAGCCTGATTGATCGTTTTGCGGGCTTGCATGGGCGATACACCATATTTTTGCTTGAAGACCCTGCTGAAATGGGAGATGTTTTCAAAACCGCTTTCATATCCGATTTCACCGATCGATTTACGGCTTGATTCCAGGAGCAGTTTTGCATGCTCAAGTCTTCTGAGGGTAAGCCACCTACCGGGTGTCGTGCGATAATGTGCGTAAAACTCCCGTTTAAAGGCCGACACGCTCCGCTGTGCCATCCGGGCATACTCGGGAATGGTCAGGTTGAACATATAATTGGATTCCATCACCTGCCACAGGGGGATCTTGTACTGGTCGATCAGGGTGTTCACATAGGCCAGCAGCCCTTTGTTGCCCGGATCCGCATAAATATTGAAAAGGAGCTCCCTGAATTTCATTTCGAGCAGGTCCTCCGGAGGCGCTCCGGCCTGTTTGAAATAGGGCAGCATCCCGCTGAACGAGGCGCGGATCCTTTCATTGGCCTTTAAACTGATAAACACATCTTTCTGTGTTTCTGGCAGATCATTCAGAGGGAGGTATCGCCTGTATTCGTTGAAAACCTGCTTCAGATAATCATCCTGGAAGTAAAATGCCAGCACTTCCCATCCTGTGAAATCATCCATTTCCTGGGTGTAGGCAGATCGTTTAAGAAACAGGAGACTGTCGTCGGAAAGCACCCAGGACTTGCCCCCGTGGTGATAGGTTTTCTTACCGTTCAGGGTAAAGGTGATTACATTAAAATGCGTCCAGAGGTTCACCTGTTTATCAACCTGCGGACACGTATAATGGACAAAAAGTATATCTTTAACGGCGAGCATCCTGAAAATTTCGGGATGGGCAACTGTCAGATCATATTGATTGAGCACGGCAGGTGATATTAATCTAAAACAATTTTAAATAAGGAATGTTTGTCCCGCACCTGACTTATTGCTGAAGGATAAGTGAGCCCAGGGATGATCCGGATCTCAAATTATTGTAAACTCACAAAAAAATGAAAACGAAACGTATATCAGTTATGCTTTTATCGGTCATGATGACCGGGCTGGTTTCTGTGGCAACCGCCCAGGAGGTTTCCGCCGATCCGTTCCTGGGTTGCTGGAGCCTGGACCTGGATTATGAAAACGACAAAGCAGGGTGG
>DSEO01000040.1 GCA_011056635.1 Bacteroides sp. | reverse complement strand
GTGGCATTGATATAATAATAGGAGTAGTCGATCCCCACCCGGTTCTGGTAGAACCTCAGGTCGGCACCCACCTCCCAGGTGGTCACGTTCTGCGGCCGCAGGTCACTGGAAAGCAGCACCGACTGCTGGGTGAATGCCGGATGGCCCATGTAGGGAAAGGTAAAATTATTGTCCAGGAATCCGCTCCCGATGGCTTCGTTATCCTCCTTGGGCGTGAACAGTGTGCGGGTTGCGTAAAGGTCCCCCGCCTGGCCCATCTGGGAATAGGAAGCCCGGATCTTTCCGAAAGGAAGGATCTGCTGGTCCTGCATGAACCCAAGCTCCGTGAATACAAATCCAAGGGAAACCGAGGGATAAAAATAGGACCTGTTTCCCGAAGGCATGTTCGATACGACATCGTTCCTTCCCGTAACGGTCAAAAAAAGCATGGATGCAAAATCGGCCGTCGCACTCCCGTAAAAACCGACTACCCGCTGCCGGGTCAGTTGCTGGACCACCACCTGGGTTCCGGTGTTGGATATATGGTCAAATCCGCCGATGGTGATATCGGACCCCGTCAGCTGCTGGTGAATGGTCGTAATGTCGTAAAACTCGTTCCCCAGGATCGCATCGATCCCGATTTTCCCGAAATCCTTGTTGATCCGCAGGGACAGGTTGGAATTGAATTCCTGTCGCTGGTAAGTGTAGTCATCGATCTGTCCCCCGCCTGGCTCTGCCGGGAACCCTATCACGGCCAGGTCCGGGTAAGCCCGGCCCGCTCCCGATCCCAGGGAGATCACCTCGTGTCCCGTGGTGAGAAATTTGTCCAGTCCAACACGGTAGCTGATCCCCATCCAGTCGAACGGATTGTACACCAGGTTGGCATTTCCGAAAAACCGGTCGGTCACCTCGTTAAAGGAGTTATGCTTCAGCGACCAGTAGGGATTGTCCATGGCGATCCGGTAATGCCGCTGGATAAACGGATTGGCCGGATCCTCATAGGGTGTGTTGGTCAGGTCATAGGTCCTGGGAGCGAAATACAATGTAAACAGTGGGTTGGCCAGGTTGCTGCCCCCTGCAAGCTTGTCAATGTCCACCCTGGAAACATTGGTCGAAACAGATGCAGACCATTTATCACCCAGGGTGAAGTTCCCGTTAAACTTGGCATTGTTCCTCACCATGCCCGTGGTCTCAATGATCCCCTTCTGATCGGTCCGGCCAAATCCCAGGCTGTAATTGGCCCTGTCGGTAGAGGAGGAGATATCCACGGAATTGGTGAAGGTATATCCCGTCTTGAAAAAATCCTCCTGGTTGTTGTACACCGTGGGCACATTGGGAGGAGGAGATCCGTCCAGGGTTTCATAGGGATTGTCCAGATAGAGGTTATCCAGCTGGGAATGGTAATTCTGCAGGGTATCGATCCTGGGACCCCATGAACCGGAAGAGAAAAGTCCGAGCGCCCCGCCATTGCCCTGGGCATAGGTTGACTGCAGCTCGGGAAGCCTGGTGATCCGGTCTGCGCTAAGACTGCTGTTGATGGTCACCAGTGTCCGTTTGCCAGCCGTTCTTGCGGCCTTCCCACTTTTCGTGGTGATCAGGACCACACCGTTTGCAGCCCTTAACCCGTAGAGGGCGGAAGCGGTTGCTCCCTTAAGTACGGAGATGGATTCGATGTCCTCGGGGTTGATATCCACCACCCTGGAAGAGGGGTTGGTACCCTGGCCCACAAACTCCACAAAGGCTTTTTCGGAAGCCACAGGCATCCCGTCCACCACGTACAGGGGCTGGTTATTCCCGGTCAGGGAGACATTCCCCCGGATGGTCACATGGGAAGTGGCTCCCGGCATCCCGCTGGATTGTTTCACGGTGATCCCCGCGATCTTTCCCTGGAGAGATTTTGAGATATCTGCGTTCTTTGCAGCACTGATACTTTCCTCATCAAGTTCCTGCACCGAATACCCCAGCGCCTTTTTCTCCTTCCTGATGCCCATGGCGGTCACGACCACCTCATCGATCTGCAGGAGGTCCTGTTCCATCACCACATCGAGCCGGTCCTGCCCTGAAAACTCAGCTTCCCTCGTCAGCAGTCCCACGAACGAGAAAACGAGCACATCCGCATTCTCCGGTACGTTTAGCTGGTAATTCCCATTCATATCGGTAATGGTACCAGCCGTGGTTCCCCTGACGCTCACCGACACACCGGGCAATGGAGAACCATCTTCGGCACTGGTCACGGTTCCCGTGACCAGACGGGGCTGTGCGGTCAAAGCAGCAACCCCGATCGCCATTATAAGCAATAAGCCAAATACTCTTTTCATACAATCAGATTTAGTTGGACAATGAATAATTGAAATGAAGAAAGCAGAAAGCGGATAATAAATCTAATAATATCAAGCAATGGCGGCTAACTGTAATTATTCAGCCTGTTATGGTCCGCACTACTCCGTTCACCGTGATTTAGCGGTCGCAGACAGGTGGAATTCGTGTCATTGCCAGAAGGATGTGATCCGGTCCATTCCATGAAGCAAAAACCGAAGGGGTCAAAGGCTGCTTCCCGGGTGCCAAATCAGCCGGACAGAAGTTATGGAGTTTTTTATATATTTGCCTCTTCATCTCCTGAACTGACCGAACATGCAACACATCCTGAAAACTTCCGATTACCTGATCATCGGTTTCTATTTCCTTGTCATCCTGATTGTGGGCGTCCTTGCCGGGAGAAAACAGGATAAGGAGGAATTCCTCATTTCGGGCCGCAAGCTTAAATCGCTGCAGGCCACCACAACCATTTTTTCCAGCAGGATCGGGGCAGCAATACTGCTGACCTATACAGCACTGGTGTATTTATACGGACTGGGAGCGTTGTGGTACTTTATTGGTTCCGTTTTCGGCCTGTTCATTTTTTACTTTTTCGGGCTCAAGGTAAAGAAGATGGCGGATGAACAGCATTTCTACACCCTGCCCGATTTCTTTTTCTTTCTGAAAGGGAGGTTTGCGGGATACCTGGCCACCCTGATCTCCATCATGATCGCATTCGGCTGGGTGGTACTGAATTTCACGGCGGGTGCTAAACTGATCGAGGAATATACGCCCATCGGCTATGATATTTCCGTGATTATCGTGGGCGTAATCATCCTGGCATACCTGCTGGCGGGCGGTTTTGATGCGGTGGTAAAGACCGATATCATCCAGACGGTCGGGATCTTTCTGCTCTTTATCCTCATGGTCTACCTGCTGGTTACCACCCATACCAAGCCCCACCTGGCCTTCATGGACCTATTCAATATTCCTGCGATGCAGATCATCAGCTATTTTCTTGCGGGATTTTTTATTCCCATGGCTTCGCCGGAACTCTGGCAACGGGTATACGCCATTGAGAACAAGAAGCATTTCAAGCGCAGCCTGTTCCTTTCATCGGTCTTCTACATGATCATCGGATTCATTCTTCTGCTGATCGGCCTGGTCATCCGTGAATCTCATATCCCCGGCATAGCAGCCGATACTTCGCTGATCGTAGGATTCAGCTACCTGTTACCGGCCGGACTGACTGGATTGTCGGTTGTCATCATCTACTCCGCTGTATCATCTTCGGCGGATACCTATCTTTTTACCGCCTCCGCTTCGGTCACCCAGGATTTCCTGCAAAAGTCAGGTTGGATCAAACACACGGAAAAACTGAACCTCACCATGCGTTACAGCATGGGGGTTCTGATGGTTCTTGGAATTACCATGGCCTTGATTCTCAGGGATATTGTTGATACAACATTCTTTTTTGTTTCGCTGACCATGTCCCTCGGATTCCTCGTTCTGGTCATCTGGATCTATCCCAAAATCAACCGCCACAGCGTGAACATTTCCATCGTCGCCTGCCTGGTCGGGGTACTCATCCCGGCAATTGTAATCGGCATTTCGGAAACCCTGATCATCTATGCCTGGGGGTTCTGTATTGCAGGCATGCTGATCGGGCTGGTGCTCAATTTTTTACGTCCCGCAAAACCATAGGAATTTATACAAAACAAAATGGGAGCAAACTTTTTGGTTTACTCCCATTTCACTGAATGGTACCCTTAGCCACCAATCAGTGCCGGGTTACAGTTATTATGGCCGGCCCGCCGGACTGATTCCGAAGAATCCGTGCCCGAAGGCCCTGGCCCTCGGCCCCTGTTCCGTAGAACAATGACCTGCTGCCGTCCTTTCACCCGGCTTAACGCCGAATTTCCGGGACCGGCTCCCAAAAGCCCCTGCAGCCAACAGGTCTTACGATCTGTTGGAAGCGAGAGTGAAAAAGCTTAGTGGAACCCCTGCGGATTCTTTTTGGCTCTTCAGCTTTTCGGATCAATCTTTGAAAGATCAACCAAGAAGGGATCTTCAGATTGAATAAACCAGGAAACCCTGTTTCATGGTTTATGCCTGGCTCTGGATGAATCTCCGGCAAGAAGGAATCCCTTATACCGGCCGGTTCGCTACCCCGGTTCCTTTCGGACCGGCTCACTACTCCGGGCGAAACCTCGAGCGGCCTTTTATCTCTTACTCGGTAAAATCAAAAATAGACCATCATGTGAAGCAAGTCAAGAAGCAGAACACTCTCTCTGTTCACAATCTGTTCACAATAGTTATTAACAAATTGTTAATAACCTCCGCTTCTTAATGACTCTTCAAAATTGATAAAGGTACCCGATCATGACGGTTAGTCCCTGATTATTAACCTGTTTCCCCTCATTTTCCCTTCCATGTCCTTTAATACCAGCAAGAACATCCGCCCTGAAGCGGCTGTACCCTGTCCGGTCCTGCCATTCCAGTAAATCCTGTTCCGGGTATTGGGAATCACGGCATGGACCCGGTCCCACACCAGTCTTCCATGCATATCCCAGATCTCCGTGACCACGTGGTTCTGGGCCCCGCTTTGGAACTCCACACACAGGGTCTCCGAGAAGGGATTGGGATAAGCGTTCAGTTCTGAAACCAGGGATACCATTGCGGTGCCTACACCGGGAGAAAGCGTTGGGATCCGGTTGTAATGATACAATTGCGCAACTTCCTCCGCTGAAAGGGGATGGCGGCAGATGACGAATTCTGCCAGTTCCCCGCGGTAGGATGCGTTCTCGTCGGAGTTACCCCCGTAATACTGTGGATACATGTGATCCGAGTTGCCGATGATGAGCGGCATATTCTGCCCGATGTTTCCCGTATTATCAGTAACCACGGAGCTCACACCGCTGTTCCTGTAGAGATAAAGCCTTCCCTTGTATACATCCCGGACCACCACCACATGGACCCAATCTCCGGTTACAAAGCTGGAAGTATAACCGCCAACCACCGACTTTGTATCGTCATCATCCACCGAAAACCTGAAATTGCCTCCCCGCATTTCAAGCCCGAACCATTTTCCGTTACGCTCCGTTCCCGCTGTACCTGCGAAACTCCCCTTGTGAAACAGGTATATGCTCGAATCGGATACGGAAGAGGCCCGCATCCAGAAGGAGACGGAAAAGGGATTCTCATCAAAGGAAATGCTCAGGTTATCGGGAACCTCAATATGGCCGGTGGATCCTGAATTGCCCAGGTCTATGGCCCTGTGAAAAGGGCCCTCCCCGCGAAGCAACTGGGATACGTTCTGCAGGATACCGTCATTGTGGTTGTTCGAAGAATCATACACAATGTTCCCCGCTGTCTCCAGAAAAGGCCAGTAAAGGACCAGCTCCGGTTCTGCTGCTACCAGGGTTGTGAATTTCCAGACTTCACCGGGGGTAATGCCGTTGGCATTGCCCGCATCGATCCTCCAGAAATAGTCTGTTCCGAAATCAAGCTCCCCGGTTGAAAAATCCGTGGCTGCGGTTGCAGAATCCACCAGTTCAAGAGAATTCTCAGCGGTGCCCAGGTACACATTGAATGTCAGCGTATAATCCCCTCTTTCCCACTGTAATCGGGTACCGGCAACAGATACCTCTGCCTGGTCATTCAGTGGAGCGAGCATCACGGCCTGTCCGGGTCTCTCCCCGGCAGCGAAAGTGGTGGTCCCGTCCGTATAAGCCCATAGGGATTGCGCCGTATCGTTGAAAGAGCTAACCCGGTAGTAATAGGTGGTCAGCGGATCCACGTTCTCGTCCGTATAAAATCCCGTATCCGGCGCGATGGCTTCCAGGGGTGTAAACCGGATGCTGTCAGTGGATCTTTCCACCAGAAAACCTGATTCGCCTGTATTTAAATCGAACCAGCTCAGGTCCACCCTGTTTTCTGCCACCGCCAGCGCTTTGATGAAGCCCGGCCGGGGCATACCCGCCGGTATTTCAGGGAGTCCGTTCAAATAATCTTCCAGGTTCGTATACCCGTTCCCGTTCAGATCCCCGTTTCTGTCGGTTCCATCTTCCGGATTCAGTCCTGATGCCATCTCATACGCATCCGGCATACCGTCATGGTCACCGTCTGCAGGTGCGGGCAAAGAATGGAGCCGGGGAAAACCTCCCGCATCATCCTGCCGCATGAGTATGGCCCCTGTACTGTCCACCAGGTTCCTGATGGCCCTGTGGTCCGCATCGTCCCTGGAAGGGAAGGACGCCCCTGCATGGGAAATAATATCCCGGTACGCATCTTCGGCTGACTGATCGGGCAGGGGATTGGAAACCGGAAACGGTTCATCGTACCGGACCGGGAGCCCGCCGTTCAGCGGATCCACCCCGCCATCCCAGTTGTCGGCCGTGATCCCCGGAAAACCTGCCACATGATTTCCGGTGATGTACATCCGCTTGGTGGGCTCAGCCTGCACGATCCTGTCACGGACCCCGCTGCCGGTGGCGGGACCGGCTTTATAATAGTTGTTCACCAGGTTGACCCTGCCCGTGGGACTGGTGTAGGCGGAATTGTATCCCCAGTTGTAGATCACATTGTTCCTGGAATCTGTAATGTCCTCATCATACGTATAGGCATATTTGGGGTTCCGGGTATTGTTGGAATGGATCAGGTTGTGGTGATAGGTGGTATACCCACCCCACAGTCCGCCCATGGAATGTCCCCTGAGATTCAGGCCTTCCCCTATGATGCACCACTGAATGGTGACATTGGTGTTCCCGTAAGCAGAAAAACACTCATCCACCCCCCAGCTCAGGGTGCAGTGATCCAGGATGATGTCATGCTGATCATTGATGTCCAGCGCATCTGAAGCGAGCCCGTACCTGTCTCCCAGCCTGAAGCGCAAAAACCGTACAATGATGTTGTTCCCGTTGATCTTGGTGGGATAATCCCGCACACAGATCCCGTCACCCGGCGCGGTCTGTCCGGCAAGGGTCAGGTTATCTCCCAAGATCACAAGCTCCGACTTCAGTTCAATATCCCCCGAGATCCTGAATACGATGGTCCTGTTTGACTGGCTGACCGCATCCCGGAGGGAGCCGGGTCCCGCATCATTCAGGTTCGTCACTTCATAAACCGCACCCCAACGTCCTCCCGAGGTATATTTCCCGTATCCTTCCGCCCCCGGGAAAGCAGGGATCTGCGCTGCAAGTTCCGCCATCCCGGAAATGAGCAGAACCAGGGCGGGCAGCATCTGCCACATGGTTGTCGCAGCTTTGTCCTTTATAAAGATATTCATCCGTATGTGTTGTGGTGATTCGGTGTCAGGCCGTGAGTCCCTTTTCTTTGTTCGCATCCTTAAAGATAATATAATGTGGTTTTCCAGCATGATCTGGATGCATATTCATTTTCTCATGGAAATTTGTAAATTTACTTAACCAACACTGAATCAAAATGCACCTGTTTAAGAAGTATAGGTACCTGTTCCTCGCATGTCTGATGACTGCAGGTATTCCTGTCAGTGCCCAGAACGGCATCGATCTTGCATTCCAGGGAATGCTTTCCGATGTACACGGGAACCGGATAAGCAATGAACAATTCAATCTGTCCGTCAGGGTTTTGTCCGTTCCCGGCAGCGACCTCCTGTGGCAGAGCCAGTCAGTCGTCGAAACGGATGACGAAGGATGGTTCGGATTTTCGATCCCCTCCATATCCCGGTACCTGGGAACGAATGGCCGAATGGAAGTGCCCGTGATCATCCGGATGGAATTCCTTTCCGGTGCCGGAAGCGGCTGGATCAGTCAGGGGGATGAATTTACGGTAACGTACACCCTGGCACCCGTTTTGATCGACCAGACCACCCAGCTGACGATCACCAGAATGGAAGGTTCAGACCTGATGGTTCATTCGGAAGAACATCTCTATGCGTTCAAGGACCAGTATCCCTTTGCCTACCTTACCGGCGGATTTATCCTCACCGATGAACCGCCTGTGAGCACTGCCGCAATCCAGGATCTCAAGGAATGGTTATGTCCTCCCGAACAGATGGTACCGGGCAGCAGTTCCAGGGGTGTGAAAGGTGGTTTCCCCGTGGGCGGTTACAGAAAGAAAAACTAGCTGTTTCTAGGTAGTTTTCCCTTTATCATCCCGTCTCGCTCCAGGTTTCTGCTGGGCGGTTCCCTTTGAGATGGAATCCCGCATGGTGGTATCGGCTTCAATGTTCTTCAGCCTGTAATAATCCATAACGCCCAGGTTCCCGCTCCTGAATGCTTCAGCCATGGCAAGCGGGATCTCCACTTCTGCCAGGATGACCTTGGCCCTTGCCTCCTGCGCTTTGGCCTTCATCTCCTGCTCCGTGGCCACTGCCATGGCCCTTCTTTCTTCTGCCTTGGCCTGTGCAATGTTCTTATCGGCATTGGCCTGGTCCATCTGAAGTATAGCGCCGATATTCTTTCCAATATCGATATCAGCCACATCAATGGAAAGTATCTCGAATGCTGTCCCCGCATCAAGTCCTTTTTCCAGGACGATCTTTGAGATAACGTCTGGATTTTCCAGCACAGACTTGTGGGAGCTGGCAGATCCGATGGATGATACAATGCCTTCGCCCACGCGCGCCAGAACCGTTTCCTCACCGGCACCACCCACCAGTTGTTTGATGCTTGCCCGGACTGTCACACGTGCTTTGGCGATCAGCTGGATGCCATCCTTTGCCACCGCCGTCACCGGGGGAGTATTGATCACTTTGGGATTCACAGACATCTGCACAGCTTCCAGTACATCACGGCCTGCCAGGTCAATGGCAGTGGCCATTTTGAATGACAGCTCGATATTGGCTTTGTTGGCTGAAACCAGCGCATGGATAACCTGTTCCACGTGTCCTCCCGCCAGGTAATGCGCCTCAAGCTCGTCCCGCTTGACAAACGCCAGTCCCGCCTTGTGCGCCTCGATCATGGACCGTACGATGACTGTGGGGGGGACTTTCCTCCAACGCATCAAGATGAGCTGTAGCAATGAGATCCTGACCCCCGACAGCAGCGCTGTAAACCACAATCCGATCGGGATAAAGTAAAGAATGATCCAGAGGCCAATGATGCTGGCCACAACAATGATGATCCACGAGAAATTAAAATCCTCCATAATTATGCCTTTTTAACTGGTTTTACACTGATTCTTGTCCCTTCCACCGAGACGATCTCTATTTCTGAATTCGCATCCACATATCCCTCAATTGATTTGGCTTCCCGGACAAGGCCATTGACCAGGATCTTCCCCATGGGTGCAAGCCTTGTGAGCGTGGTTCCCATGTCACCTTTCTTGACCTGCTCTTCTGTAAGACCTGTGTCCACCGTCCCGTCAATATCCGTTTTCAGCATCAGCCTGTTCCATGTCCTGGCCCGGAGGGATATGGCAATTACAAATACACTCAGAACAATGGTCCCGATCAGCACCCATACCCCCACCGTGGAACCGTAATCCTCGAACGCCTTGTACACCCCGAATACCGTAAGTATCAGTCCCCCGATCCCCGCAACGGTCACACCGGGCACCAGCAGGAATTCGATTACAAAAAGCAAAATGCCCAGAACAATCAGAATGATGATGATCCCCATGTCCTGTCCTAATGATCCACCGAGGCTTTCAATCCCCGTGAAATAAGCTGATAGCGAAGTTCCTTCATTTCATAATAGGGGCCCGACCTGACCTCACATTTACCTTTATAATGGGTGATGGTGGCGCATTGCTCTGCCTGGGTCAGGGAATGGTTGCAAACTTCCACGAGCGTTTCCATCACGTAATCGAAAGTATTGGTATCGTCATTATGCAGCACAAGACTGGCTTGGCGCTGATTATCTGTGTCTTCAGAGCTTATCTTCTGGGGCCGGCTTGTATAATTGCTGTCCATGATCCTGAAGCATATGACGTCAGATCAAATATAAAAAAATTATCCCGAATTGTACATTATTCAAGCTGTTTTGCTTTCTGCGTTGAAACCTGTTTCCCGTGATACCATGCCACAATGAATGCGTCCTCGTAACCGGCCGACCGGACCCTGGAAAGGGCGGAAGAAGCATCTTCATACCTGTTAAATTTGCCGACGTAATATTTGATCAATCCACGTGCGGGGACCGATTCCCCGGTGATGGGACTCAATCCCTGGAATACATCGGGAGAGACTCCGCCGGAAAATGCCCCCAGCTGGATCCTGTAAAATACCCCGGCCGGTAAGGGCATATCAACCGGGATGGGATGTTGTGCATCATACGGAGATGTCGGCAGGATATCGAAACGGTTGATGACCTCCCCTTTTTGAGCGCCCGGTATATCTGTTTCCCCAGCACCTCTGTTCGGTAAAGTTTCTGCAGGACTGGATTCACCCGGGGGACTGG
>DSEO01000041.1 GCA_011056635.1 Bacteroides sp. | reverse complement strand
TTACCCCGCTGGCCACCGGCGAGGATTATACCGGAAAAATCAGCGAGATCAATCCCCGGGTATCTTCAGGAGGGATGATCCAGGTAAAAGCGACCGTGACGAATCCATCCCGAAAACTGATCGATGGGATGAAGTGCAGGATCGCGGTGGAGAAAATCATTCCCAACCAGCTGGTAGTGCCCAAATCGGCCATGGTGATGCGCGATAACCGGAAAGTAATGTTCTATTACGAAGACGGGCTGGCTTACTGGCAGTACATTGCCACTCCATTTGAAAATAGCAGCAGTTACGCGGTAACCATGGAGGATGGCCAAGAGCTGCCAGAAGGAAAAGAGGTGATCATCTCAGGCAATATGAACCTGGCGCATGAAAGCAAAGTGGAGAAAAAAGGGGAGTAGACTCTTATGGTAGAATTCCTCATCAAACGACCGGTTTCTGTCACCATGAGTGTGCTTGCACTGGTCATTCTCGGGGCCGTAGTATCGGTCAGGCTGCCTGTGTCAATGATGCCGCCGGTTGACATTCCGGAGATTCTGATTAAGGTCGAATACCCCAATTACACAGCTGTGGAAATGGAAAAGAACATTTCGCGGCAACTAGTTCTTCAGCTTCAGACTGTAAACCAGCTTGAGTCTGTGGAAGCCAACTCCAGGGACGGAGCCAGTCAGATTCGTTTACGGTTTTCCCAGGGTGCGGATGTGGATTATGCATTGATCGATGTCTATCAGAAAATCGACAATGCGACCTCTTACTTTCCAAAGGACATGGAATACCCCAGTGTGATCAAGGCCAGGCCCACCGATCTTCCGGTATTCTATATCAATATCTATGCTGAAGATGCGGATCTTAAACCTAAAAAGAGTGGTCAGCAATTTCTGGAAACCAGTACGCTGGTTCGGACGGTGATCCGGGAGAAGATCGCCCAGCTCGATGCCGTGGCCATGATCGATATGACGGGTTACTCCATGCCCCGGATTGTTATCAGACCTCAAATGGACAAACTGGCGTCTCTGGGCATCCCTGTTGAAGCCATAAAGACCCTCCTGGAAGAGAACAACAATGCACGGGGAACCATCAAAGTCAGGCGGGGATTTTATGAATACGATATGAGTTTTGCAGGTACCCTTGAGAACCTGAGAGATATTGAGGAGCTGGTGCTCTTTCATAACGATCACTCTTTTCAACTCATGGAACTGGCTGATATCTCACTGGAGCCCCGGCCCCGGAACGGGATCAGTCTGTTTAATCAAACGGAATGCATATCCATGGGGATCATTAAACGAGACGATGCAAAGATGGAGGACCTCAGGATGCAGGTTGAAAACCGGATCGCTGAACTGGAGGTGGAGTTTCCGGGACTGGCCTTTGAAATCACCCAGGATCAGACTTCCCTGCTCAGGTTCTCAATCAACAACCTGAAACAGAGCCTTTACCTGGGCATCGTGCTGGCTCTGATGATCATGTTCCTGTTTGTGAAGGACAGCCGGACTCCCTGGCTGATGGTGATCTCACTTCCGGTCTCACTTGTTATTTCGGTATTCTTTTTCTACCTCTCCCACCTCTCCATCAATATCATCTCCCTTTCAGGGTTGTTGCTGGGAGTGGGGATGATGATCGACAACTCCATCATTGTACTGGACAATATCAGCCAGCGCCAGGAGCGGGGGGAATCGCTGATGGCTGCATGTGTGAACGGTACAAATGAAATAATCACCCCGCTGCTTAGTTCTATCCTGACCACCTGCGCCATATTTGTCCCCCTGATCTTCATCAGCGGGGTGGCGGGGACCCTCTTCTTTGACCAGGCCGTAGCAGTCACCATCGGATTGTTTGTCTCCTACTTCGTTTCCATCATGGTGCTGCCGGTGTACTACAAACTGTTTCACAGTCGCCAGTCCAGAGGGAATTTCTTAGAGAAAATCGCCATTTTCAGTACGATCGAACGGTATTATGAACGTTGGCTAACCTGGTTTCTGCGCCGGCAGTATGCGCTATGGGTTATCTGCATTGCCTTTCTGCTGGCAGGGGTTTTTGTCTGGAAACAGATTGACCGCTCGTTTCTCCCCGCCATGAGGCATTCAGAGGTCATTGTGCGGATCGACTGGGCAGTACCCATCCCGGTGGATGAAAACAGAAAACGAGTGGAGGGACTACTAAGTACTTTGCAACCATTGCTGCTTAATTCCACCTCACTGGCAGGTGCTGATATGTATTTGCTCAGCCGGGATGACCCTCGCGATGCTTCCCAGGCAAAAATCAGTTTTACCTGCAAAAGTGAGAAAGAACTTGAGGCACTGAGGGAAAAAGCCGGTTCCTATCTTGCAGCGTATTATCCCTCTGCACATTACACCTTCTCGCCACCCAGTAATATACTTGAAGAGGTGTTCGGGGAGCAGGAGGCCCCACTCACTGCCCGGGTCAGGTTAAATGCCTACAACAACGAAGAGGAATCGCTGGATAAGATAAACCTCATCCGACAGCAGCTGGCAAAGCAGTTTTCTCACCAGGTGTTTGCTGCCCCGGCAGTGAAAAAGAGGTATCTGATCTCCCTGAAAGAGGATCTGATCCAGGCCTATGGTATGGATAAAAAATCGGTTAAAGAGGCTATCCAGGTGGCACTGCAAAGCCACACAGCATTTAGCCTTACCAGTTTCAGCGTCACCTATCCTGTTATTGTTGGGGACGATCAGGCTGATTTCATGGAGGCTTTACAAACCACTCTCATAAACCGCGTTACTGAGGCTGAAGGCCAGAAGACCAGTACTTGGTTTCCCTTAACTGATTTCATTTCGGTAAGCGAAGGAACGACCATGAAGGAGGTGCTGTCCGATCAGAATGGCCGGTATTATCCCTTCCATTTTGAGGTACAGGCCAAGGAGAAGAATGAATTTGAACGCCTGATCATGAACAGTGTTGGCAGTGTTTCCGGTGCCCGTGTGGATTTCAGCGGTAGTATCGACCAGACTGAGCAGCAGAACCTGGAGATCCTGATCATCATAGGCATTTCCATCATCCTGCTCTATTTCATTCTTGCAGCCCAGTTCAATTCTGTTTTCCAACCCTTTATTGTACTTCTTGAACTGCCCATCGATATTGGTGCGGCTCTGATTTTTCTCTATATTTTCGGACAAACCATCAATGTGATGGCGCTTATTGGCATCGTGGTTATGTGCGGAATTGTCATCAACGATTCCATCATAAAGATTGATACCGTTAACCGTTTAAGAAAGGATGGATACAGTGTGATACATGCTGTTTTGGTCGCAGGAGTAAGAAGGCTGAAGCCGATTATAATGACAAGTTTAACAACGATCCTGTCTTTGATGCCTTTTATGATATTCTCCGGACTGGGAAATGAGATACAGCATCCGCTGGCGATTGCCCTGATGGGCGGATTGGGTGTGGGGACCTTTGTCAGCCTGTTCTTTATCCCCCTGGCCTATTATTATGTAAACCGCAGAAAAACATGAAAAGATTAATGGGGATATTCGCCATAGGATTGGTTGCTTGCAGCATTGGATTTTCGCAGAAGGCCTTAACACTGGAGATGGTTCTGCAGATGGCCCAGGAAAAATCGATCCAGTCGCTTCTGAATAAAAACGAATTTTTAGAGGCCTATTGGAATTACAAAATGTACAGAGCGGAACAACTGCCTAATCTTTTTCTGGATATGATGCCTATTTCCTACGATAAATCTTTCATGCAGATCTACAATGTGGTCGATGATAAAGACGAGTTCCGAGAAATGTACAAGGTTGGATCTTCTGCCGGACTTTACCTGCGAAAAAATATTGGATTTACAGGAGGAACGGTTTCGCTCTCATCAAGCTTGTATCGGGTTCAAAACCTGTTTATCGAAAACGATATCAGCTACTCCTCAATTCCGTTTATGATCAGCTATCATCAACCTCTGTTTGCTCATAATGAATACAAATGGAACAAGATCATCGAACCCAAAAAATACAGACAGGCAAAAAGTGAACTGCTTCAGGATTTACAGGAACTGAATATGGAAGCGGTTCATGTTTTTTTTGCGGTTATCACCGCGCAAAACAATGTATCCATGGCTGAAGCTGAAGTGGCAGCTACAGATACTCTGTTGAGAATTGGACATACAAGACAGGAGATTGTTGACATTGATCGAGTGGATTTGCTCAATCTGGAATTGAACCACAGTAATGCCGAGGTAAAGCTGTTACAGTATAGAGAGGAACTACGCAAAACGAAAGACCAGTTCCGGCTCTTCACCGGACTGGCAAACAATGAGGATTTCACCTTGCTTATACCAGGAAATCCACCTTCCGTGGAATTATCACCTGATGATGCCCTTTCGCTGGCTCATATGTACAATCCGGACATTTTTGGCCTTGAGATTGACCGGATAGAAGCACAAAAAAACAGCGATGAGGCGGTGAAGGCTTATCGCTTCAATATGAATATGGAACTTAGTTATGGTTTGAATCAGAGTGGTAACGATATTCCCCAGGCATATACAAATCCTTTGGATAGGCAATTGGCCATTGTTACCATGCAGGTGCCTATTCTGGACTGGGGACGTCGAAAACGAGCAGTATCTCTTGCCCAAAGCCGCGAAGAAATTGTAAACGCACAATCCAATCTTGAACTACAGAATATCGAGCAGGAGATCATGAGCCTGGCATACCAGTATGCCCTCAAAGATCTGGAGATAGAAAATACTGCAATTGCAGATTCCATCGCCAATATCTCCTATGAGCTGACCCAAATCCGTTTCAGAAACGGAGAAGCCGGTATCATCGATCTGGACAACTCCCAGGCTAAAAAAGATGCCGCAAGGCAACAATTCCTTAGTACCCAGGAAAAATTCTGGACCCTCTTCTACCATCTCCAGTCCTCCACTCTATTCGATCTGAAAATCAAGAAAGAACTGGATGTGGACGTGGAGCGTTTTGTGGAGTGATTTTAATACTAACACGTACTTCATAAGCAGAATTCACATTCCAATGGCAATTGAACATTTTCCTATATATATCCCTCAAAAATGGAAAACACTTGTTCCTCATGAGGGATATGTTCTCCTTTGATCGATCTGCGCTCAAGCAGGTCAATATGCTTTTACAAAATTTCCATATACCGGCTCAGATTAAGCAGGATCAACGCATCCATCTCATCCAGTATGGGATATTTTGAGTTCTTCAGTTTATCCTGTAATGCCCTGGCTTTTGTCAAATAATACCTTACCGCGTGCTTGATCCGCTGTTCTTTATTTCTGCCTCATGAGGAACAGGCTTTGCCTAAGGCCCTCATCGAGTTTATCATCTGGCAGTATCAATCATGCTTTTTTCTCCACCCGGCAATCCAGGGATACTTCTTCTGGAACTTAACCACCATGTCAAGGCATTTGCGGCCACTGTCCCATAACAGGTTGTAATCCGTGAGAAAATACACATCGCTCTTAATGGCGTTATTACAGCATTTGGATAACGCTATTGAAAGAGATGTCAGACCAGCTAAGGTCAAACTGAAAGTATTCAATTGCTAAACACGACCGGATTGTTTTCTCCGAATTATGCAATACCTTTAACGGATATAATTTCATTACAGGGTAGCATACCCTGGTAGACAGTTTTTTTATCTTTACACCGGGAAGAATTAATCAGCACCATTCACTTGCATGAACAATCTCAACGAAGATATTCTCATCAGGGGTATCAGGAACCGGGATGATACAGCATTCAAATACCTTCAGGTTAAATTCCAGGACGGGATCCGGCTCATGGTCATGGAGTCAGGGGGATCGAAGGAAGATGCCAGGGATATTTTCCATGAAGGGATCATCGCACTGATACGGCTGGTGGAACGGGATGATTTCAAGCTTACCTGCAGGCTGGGTACCCTGGTCTATGCCCTTTGCAACAAAAAGTGGAAACAGCAGCTGGAGAAAAAGACTGCCGCAAGGAACTATCATCTGCGCCGGGAAGAACCCGAACCTCCCCCTGATTTTACAGAGGATACGGATGAAGAATTGTACAGGAATATTTTCTGGGAGAGTTTCAGGACGCTGGATGAATCCTGCAAGAAGATCCTGGAAGGGTACCTGAAGGAAATCCCACCCGGGGAGATTGCCCGGATGCTCGGATATTCTTATAATTATGTAAGAAAGAGGAAAAGTCTGTGTCACAGTTACCTGATGGGTTTGATCGAAAACCATCCGGATTTTATTAAAATTAAGGAAACCGAGGCCATTCTGGCTGAAGGAACATCCAATCTGTTTTCATGAAAAGCAACGCAAACAGACATAAACGGCTGGCAGATTATATTTATAATGATCTGGGGCCTGAGGAAAGTGAGGCGATAAAAAGGGAAATGTCCGAAAATCCTGACCTTGCGGAATCGTATCGTATGAGCAACAAGGTAAAGAAATACCTGAAGGCCAAAATTGAACTGGAGGAGATGCGGTCAGATCCTTCCCTGGCGGAGGCAGAACGGTTGGCCGAAATTGCTCACGGGAATGATCCCCGTGCGGGGACCGCTTCTGCGCCGACCGGAGGCGGCCTGGAGCTATCGGGTCCCAGGAAGTATCTCCCTGCCGCTGTTGCCGCAGCAGCTGCCATCATCCTGGTCATTATCGGTCTGTCACCTTCATTTACAAGTGCAGACAGGTTGTTCCAAACCTATTATGAGCCGCTGGACGCTTCCGGTTATACCCGGCGCGGTGATATGACCGACCTCTATCTGAACATGGCGGAAGGCATCAAACTTTACAATCAGGGCGCATATGATAAATCGAATCGCATCTTCTCACACCTCTATTCCATTCATGCACCCCTGGCTGAAGTCCGGTTGTTCAGCGGACTCACTTACATGGGACTGGGGGAGTATGACACCGCAGTGCACTTTCTTGAAGAACTCCTGGAGAATAATGTCCGTTATATTCCGGAGGCAACCTGGTACCTGAGTCTCTGTTGCCTGAAAACAGGTGCGCTTGAAAAAGCCGGGGATCTGCTTGCAGGGCTGGATGAATATGAGGGGCTGTACAGTGAGCAGGCTCAGGATCTGCGGAGGAAGCTCCAGCGGATAAAGAAATAGCATGCCAGGGAAAAAAGAAGAATTCCCCCGAATATCATTATATGCTTCCAGTTCCAGACAAGGGAGGATGGATTGCCGGTAACCTGGTAAGCAGCCCAGTAGTATGGATGGGCATAGGTCGGGGGCGTGCTGGCCAGGAAAGTTTTCTTAGCCCTGGAGAGGGATTTGCTTTTTGAGTGGCCCCGTTTCAGTTCCCGGTAGAATTCCACCATCAAACGGGGTCCCTTTGCATCATCCACAGGCCAGAGTGTATGCACCACCGATTCTGCCCCTGCCAGGAAAAAGCTCCTGGAAAGGCTCATGATCCCTTCCCCCCTCTCTAACCTGCCGCCCCCCGATTCGCAGCTGCTCAGGACCACCATGGGAGAGGTGAGGGCCATGGCATTGATCTCATAATCATGCAACCGGTTGTCCTGGATGGAATCCTCTTCATCCTTCAGCAGGAAAACAGCGGACCCCCCTGCAGGGTCAGCGGTCAGGGTATGCATGGCCAGGTGCAGCACCGCATCTTCCTCAAGGATCCGTCTCGCATCTGTTTTACCCGTATTTCCATGGATTCTTTTGCCCGCTGTGATTTTCAGTATCTCTTCCACCTCTTCCGAAGCTCCCATCAGGTTCCTCAAAGCGCCCTTTCCCGAACCGGAGTAATCGGGTACCCAGGTGATGAGCGGAGGAAGGCGCATCCCGGGATTGCTTTCGCTGTCAATTAATTGTGTGTTGTAGAGATATGATATATCGTAGCTGTGGATCAGGCAGGGCCAGGCAGTGAAATTAAGACTGGTTTCCGGTTCATACCGGTTTATCAATGCATCGAAAGGCAGGTAGGCCAGTTCTTCATGGGGCACAATGATCACGCTTTTCCCTTTGAAGACGGATTCAACCGGCTGTATCAATTGCCGGTAGAGGTTAAAAAGAGCCATCTTCAGGCTGTCAGTACTCCGGATCGATACCCCGTACGGATCAAAACCGTGAAGACTCTTCAGCACAACATCCAGGTCCCTGTAAAAGCTGCTGTCAATGGTGCTCTGATGAATACGGCAATTTTGCCGGGTCACCGCAAACAGTGTTGCTTTTCTTGATCCGGATCGGTCAGCATCCGAAAGGAAATACTCCACCAGCGTTTCTTTTTTCCCCAGGTGGCGGCGGATCTGTTCCATGGAAAAACCGCTTTCAACCGTCTCAAATTGTGCGATCCGGGGATGATCCTGCCGGAGGAGGTCCATGTGCTGCTCATAGGTGAGCCTGGCTAAAAACAACTGTTCTTTCCAGCGGGCCAGCTTTGCTGAATCGGGCTGCATCTCCTGGTTTTCAAGCTGGATCTGGTTCGAGACATGATCCATCTGCTGTTTCAGTTCCAGTACCCGCCCGGCCAGGGAATCGGGCAGGGTTTTCAGGTAGAGCAGCTCCTTTTCCTTCATTTCATATATCAGCTCAAAGGATTTGCCTGCAGCCGCCACCAGAAAAGCGGCTTCCCTGCAGGATTCATTTCCAGTAAGGGTATATAACTGCAAATTGAGACTAATTCCCGTACTGAACAGTTCTTTTTGTCCCGATGTAAAATAGATGCGGCCCTCCCTGGTGAGGTAGGACCCCTGGAGGTGCTGAAGCAGTTCGATGGATAACCGGTTTGTCTCCAGCGCCGCATGCAGGAGTTCCAGCTTCTTCTCCCTGTTTTCGACCGGTTGCCCGGGGCTTTCCACCTGCGCAAAGCCCTCCAGTGCTCTGGCCTTGGTGGCAAAGCACTTCATCAGGGTAAGATCGTGCAGCGAGTGCCCGGGGGAGGGGTTTGTAAAGATGTTCCTGTTATTGAAACTGCCAGTCACAGAAATCAGTGCAAGCTGGACAAATTCAAGGGCCTTCCTGTAATCGGACCGGTCAAGATGGTATCCGGCCAGTTTTTCATAGCAATCCGAGGTGAGCGGATGGCGCCGGCCGTAATTGGCCAGATAGTTCTGAAGGGCTTTCTGCATGTAACTGTAGCCCCGGTCAGTCTGACCCTGGTCAACCAGGAATTCTCCGAAATGGAGATAGATATTGGCCAGCTGGTAATATCCGGTATCATGTTCGGCAATCCACCGGCCAATGGCTCGGTGATAGTATTTTTCCGCCTGGCACGGTTCCCCGAGCTTATAACAGACCCGGGCCAGGTTGAAATAGACACTCCCCAGGTATGCGAGTCCGTGCGTCTCCTTGATCCGCTCGCTCTCCTTCAGGATATCAAAGGCTTTTTGCCAACTTTCCAGCCGGTAGTATGCAATACCCTTGTTGAACTGGAGCATGGAAAGCAGGCTAAAATAACGATCTTCCGATATCCGGATGGAATCCAGCAGGCGGAGGGCTTTGTCATAGTGGTCAAGGGCACTGATATAATCCCCCTGTGAATTACGCAACAGGGCTATGTTGTTGTAGATACTGATCTTCATATCGATGGAACCGGGATCCGTCCCCTTGCTGAAATATTCGGCGGTCCGGTATTGCCGAAGTGCTTTTTCGAGTGCGCCTGTTTCATAATATACGAAACCCAGGGCATTGTGAACCAATGCCCTGTTGTAATCGGGCAGCCGGAACCCTCCTGCAAGAATGCGCTTAAGGAGAATTTCAGCCCGGCTAAAATCACCCTCATGCCTGGACTCCTGGTATTCCAGGTAGAGTTTTCTGGCAGTCTCCGCCTGTTCCTGGCAGAGTGATACTTTCAGAGTGATGCAGGTGAATATGAATAAAAGACAAAACTTTCTCACTTCCGCAGGTTGGATAACAGACCGTAAATTTATTTAAAAATTACTGCCCTGCGGAAGGAGAAAGCTTCATTCTCTGGACGGGTTTGTGTTCAATCCGGCGGATCCCAGGGACCATCGGACCCCTGGCCTCCGTCTCCGTCCCCACCCCGGAGAAAATACATCTGTGTGCGTTCCAGCTTCGATTCGCTGAATCTTGCCTCAAGGTCTACCTTGAAAAATTCCAATCTTTTCATCATTTCATCTTTTTTGGTGAATACTGTCGTTTAATCAGAAAGGGCAGACAATTGTTACCCTGAATTCGCAAAAAATTGAATTAATTGTTTTCATACCATACATTGAGTGGCTGGAGGTTCTTAATGTTGTTGCCACCATCCCTGGGATTCCTGCCCGTTTTCTTGCCGGGAGCCTTGCCCTGATCCGGATCCGGATCGATGATCCCGATCCCCCATCCGAATTTTGAATCTTTTCTGCCATATTCCGACCACATCATCACATGGCCATTCCGGTCCCACCGCAATATGTCGGGGGAATAATCGGGATTGATCCGTCCCTTGCTCCAGACAGCCTTCTTTACCTGATCATCCCATTTGTTTTCATCCTGTTCCATACGATTTTCCTTTTTAAATCTGATCTGGTTTCTTTGTTCCGGTACCGGTAATCCCTGCCCTTTTAAGGATCTCCTTTTTGAATCTTTTCAATTCAGGGGTGATCCAGGCGTCACTTGTCATGTAGATCAGGATCTCCAGGTCGGTTCTGGAGAGCATCACGATCTCCCTTTTCCCGTTACTGTGCATGGTGGTTCTCATATCAAATGGTTGTGTGTAAATTTGAATACACCGTTTAATCAGGAAGGCTGTTGATTTGTTACCCGGAAATGGGATTTTTTTCCGTGATGCGGACCTGTTTACCGGTATTGACCGGCTGTAAATACAGTATAATCCGGTCAGAAT
>DSEO01000138.1 GCA_011056635.1 Bacteroides sp. | reverse complement strand
TCAGGACATGCTTACAGAAAGGACCCGCCGCTTTCACCGCGATTTCTTCGACAGCAGCCTGCCGGATCATGTGTTGCACCAGGTCAATTCTCATTTCAATACATTCATAACCAGCTCGGTACTTACGGGGAAAGGGACTTTTGCCATCCGTGAGGGAATGAGCCCGGACCGGCCATGGGGGCCCTTTGGGACCATCGATGTGGCCCTGTACGGTTCAGTGAGTGCCATTGCCCTGTTCCCGGAACTGCAGAAGAACATGATGCGTGCCCATCGGAGACTCCAGACCGGCGAGGGTGAGATCCACCACGGACTGCAGCCGGATGTGGAACTGGAGCATGACGGGACCTGGGGGGTATTTCACAGGGTCGACCTGGTCCCCAATTATATACAGATTGTACTGAGGGATTACTTCTGGACGGGTGACCGGGACTACCTGGAAGAAATGTGGCCTTCCATCAGGAAGGGTATCCATTATATACTCCGCGAGCGGGACAGTGATGGCGACCTGATGCCGGATATGGATGGGATCATGTGCAGCTATGATAATTTTCCCATGTACGGCCTGGCCTCCTACATCCAGTCACAATGGCTGGCAGCCATGGCTTCAGTCAGTCTTGCAGCAGAGGTGGCCGGGGACCGTGAGACCGGCCGGCTGGCAGAAAAAATCCTGCTGAAAGGCAGGGGCCTGATGGACGAGAAGCTCTGGAACGGTGAATATTATATGCTGTCCAACGACGAACAGGGGTCGCACGGAGTGGATGAGGGAATACTGACCGACCAGCTGATCGGACAGTGGGTGGCCCACCAGAGTGACCTGGGATATCTGCTTGCCCGGGAAAAGGTGCATTCAGCCCTGTCAAACATCCTCAAATACTCCTACCAGCCGGAATTCGGACTGAGGAATTTCACAATGCCTGCCCACCCCGGCCTCTATCCCATCCACGAGACAGACCTCTGGGTGGACCAGGCCAATACCTGCTGGTCGGGTGTGGAACTGGCCTTTGCCTCCTTCCTGATCTATGAGGGGATGGTCGGGGAAGGGGAGGAGGTGATCCGCACGGTGGATGACCGGTACCGCAGATCGGGGCTTTACTGGGACCACCAGGAGTTCGGGGGACACTATTACAGGCCCATGGCCGCATGGTCCATCCTCCATGCCTACCTGGGACTGGGGATCTCTGATGGACATTATTCATTCAGCCCGAAGCTCACCCGGCCGGAATATACCCTGTTTTTCTCCCACGGGAACGGGACCGCCCATTACATCAGGGAAGATAACCGGATATCCATCCGGGTAAGCAGCGGCATGATGGAAGTCTCGTCCCTGAGGATTGAAGATGGCGTCAGCTCAGCAAAGTCCGGACAGCGTAAAGAACCCGGGGTAAGATCAGGGAAACCAACGATTTTGATCAACGGGCGGCCCGTGGAAGCCAGGATAAAAATGAAGGATTGTATTTACCATATCTCATTTCCCGGACCGAAGTCCCTTCCCGAAGGAGATATCCTGGAGCTTATTTTCTGAGATTCGAACCGTATTTCGCAGGTTTTTGCAACAAATTGTTAATTTTAGAGCTTTTAACGGAAAATGAAGCAATTCCTACTTTGCGCGCTGATCGCCGGACTTTCACATGCAGCTTTTCCCCAGAACATGATCCTTCCCCTGTGGGAAGGGCAGCCTCCCAACTTCCGGGAAAACAACCAGCAGACCTTTTACGACACGACCGATATTGTCCGGGTCAGTGATGTCCGCTACCCCGACCTGGCGGTCTTCCTGCCTTCGAAGAAAAATGCCACCGGCGAGGCGGTGGTGATCTGTCCGGGCGGAGGGTACGTGCGACTGGCCTATGACTGGGAAGGCAGCGACATTGCCAGATGGCTGAATGCGCACGGTATAGCGGCATTTGTTTTGAAATACCGCCTGCCCGGCCCGGAGAACAATCTGGTCCCCCACCAATCTTCCCTGCTGGATGCCTCCCGGGCCATCAGGCTGGTGCGGCACCATGCGGATGAATGGAACCTGGATCCGGGAAAGATCGGGATCATGGGTTTTTCCGCAGGGGGACACCTGGCATCGACCCTGTCCGTCCACCATGATGCGGGCGATCCTGCCAGCCCCGACCCGGTGGAAAAAATGAGCTGCCGGCCCGATTTCTCCGTGCTGCTCTACCCGGTCATTTCGTTCAATCCGGAATTTACCCACGGCGGTTCGAGAAGGGCGCTGCTGGGAGAAACACCCGGTGAGGAGCTGGTCAGGTACTATTCCAGTGAACTCCAGGTGACCGGGGATACGCCTCCGGCCATCCTGGTGCATTCGGGAGATGATCGGGCCGTACCGGTAAAGAACAGCATTGCCTATTACACGGCACTGAGGGAGAAAGGCATCACTGCTTCCCTGCATGTATATCCCTACGGGGGACACGGATACTCCCTGGCTGTGGGACAGGGTTACCTGTCCACCTGGCCGGACAGGGTTGTTGAATGGATCAGGTACCTGCACAAAAAAAAGAAATAATGGATTGATTATGAGGGTGTCTCAAAAGGTTCGTCTTTGGTTGGTCAAGCATACCCCTTCGTCGCTGAAAATCCTTGCTGCGCAAGTATTTGTAGGCTTTCTCAGGGGTATGTCTGACACTGGAAATTGCTTTAAATCGACCTTATGCAACACCCTTAAATCAATGAGCCTTTAATCAACTATAAATTTCTGCTATATGAAAACCGAAGGAAAAGTACCGGGCAAATTTATAAAACTATATGAACGGCTCAGGGGGATGAAAGTTCCCTACCGGATCACATTTATCATCATTGGCATAGCTTCCACCATCTGGTTCCTGGTGCGGGTGATCCCGAAACCGACCCGTGCCGGATACCCCTGCATGCGGATCGCGGCCCCGTTCATGTCCGGCTTTGTGCTCTACCTGCTGTCACTGGCGGGATCGGCCCTGTTGTTCAGGCGGGCGCGAAGGTTTTTCTACCGTTCGCGCTACCTGCTTGCTGCGACCGCTTTTCTGGGGGCGCTCGTGGTGCTGGCAGTTTCCTCCAACCTGTTCCCCGAAAGGGCCCAGGCTGCAGTTGATAAGGCAGATCCTTCCGATTTCCCCCCCAACATGCCCATGGGAGAAGAACTGGGGATCTTCCCCGGCAGGGTGGTCTGGGAATGGGACCGGGATGCCACCGATGAGGATTGCACCAACACATTCAATGATCCGGTCCGGGGAGAGGACGGGTTTTTCATGATCCAGAACAACAACCAGGAGGTGATCAACAGGATGATGGATAACATTGTCATGAAGCTAACAGGGACCTACAATACAGGAGCGGCCTGGGATCAGCTTTTCATCGATTTCAACAAAAGGAAGGGACTGGGCGAGGTCTCCTATGAGGATGGCCAGACCATTTTCATCAAGATCAACCAGGGAACGGCCAGCTGGCAGACCAACTCCGACCTGACCCGGATAGAAAATGCCTGGAACCAGAGTAGCTACGGGATTGCAGAAACCACCCCGGCCATGGCGATCAGCGTACTGGACCAGCTGATCAACGATTTTGGGGTCCCCCAGGAGAACATCTATATAGGCGATCCCATGTCCCATATTTTCCAGGATGTATACGAGGAGATGGCGTCCCTGTTCCCGGATGTGCATTATGTGGACAGGCAAAGAACTGATCTGGGAAGGACCCTGATCACGGCCACAACGGAAGGGGCCATCAAATGGTCCGACAAGGGGCAAGTGATGACCTCTGCCCATACCGATTACCTGTATGCCGAGATGGTGCATGCGGACTATCTGATCAATCTGGCCGCATTGAAGGCCCACGCCCGGGCGGGGGTCACCCTTACCGCCAAGAACCATTTTGGTTCCCATACACGCGGTGATGACGGTGCCTGGCACCTGCATGATGGTCTTGTCTGTTATATCAACAACGATGTCCTGAGCCCTGCACGGACCGAATACGGGGTGTACAGGGTGCTGACCGACCTCATGGGTCATGAGAAACTCGGAGCGAATACGGTGCTTTTCATCATGGAAGGTTTGTGGGGCGGACCCGAGGCCACGGAAAAGCCCGTAAAATGGAATTCGGCTCCTTTCAACGGTGACTGGCCCAATTCGATCCTTGGATCCCAGGATGCGGTGGCACTGGAGTCGGTCTGCTTTGACCTGCTGAAGACGGAATTCGATAATCCGAATGAACCCGGTAAGGACCGTCCCTGGTACGGCGGGGTGGATGATCACCTTCACCAGGCTGCTGATTCGAAGAACTGGCCGGCGGGGATCATCTATGACCCGGAAGGGGACGGAACCCCCATGGGAAGCATGGGTGTCCATGAACACTGGAACAATGCGGTGGACAAGCAATATTCCAGGAACCTGGGTTACGATTACGGGATCGAGCTGATTGGCCCCGCGTCGCTGGTCGGGAATGCTGTGAACGCGCTGGAAGCTGAAACAGCCCCTGTGATTGACGGTGATGCATCGGATGCCTGCTGGGATGAGGCGCAATGGTATGAGATTGACCAGACCTGGATCACCTGGGGGGAAGAGATCGACTCAACTGACTTTTTCGGGCGGTTCAAGGCGAGCTGGTCCGAATCGCAGAACCTGGTATATTGCTTCGTGGAGATCACCGATGACGCTTTTGTGGATGGTTATGTGTTCCCCAATGACGGGTATTACAATTTTGATATCGTAGAGGTGTTCCTCGACCCAGATGCTTCGGGGGGTGTCCACAGGCTGGACGAAAATGCATTTGCATACCACCTGGCGGTGAATGCTCCGGCCGACGGCGAAACCACAACTTCCTACCATGCCTGTGACCTGGGCAGTGACTGGGCCATCAGGGATTATGCGGGCCATTTCCCCCAGCTGGCAATGAAAAAGATAGGGAACCGTTACTGTTACGAGTTCTCCCTGGCGGTCTATCAGGATACCTACGATCATGCGGATCCTGAGGCCTCCAGGGTGTCCCTGACCGGCGACAGGGAGATGGGACTGAGCCTGGCTTACTGTGACAACGATGCACCGGACGGGGCGAGGGACAATTTCTTCGGATCCGTATGGGTGCCACAGGCGGAGTTCAACAGCCACTGGGAGAATGCGGATGGTTTCGGCAGGATCCGGCTGACCAGTTCCGGTTCCACCGTGAACCATGCGGTCGAGGTAAGCGGCAGCATCGCCGATTACGAAATTACAGAGCTGGATACCGACCTGGTGGTGCATGACAATCTGCAGGGAGTGTTCACCGATCCGGACGGGGATGCGCTCACTTACACCGTGGACTGCGACGAGGCATGCCTCACCTTTTCTGTAAACGACAACGCGCTGATTGTCCGTGCATCTGCCTCATTTGACGGAGCGGCGGAGGTGACCGTCACTGCTTCTGACGGGGAATTCGATGCCGGGGTGACATTCCAGGTAACCTCGAACATCACAGGGATCCCGCAGGAAACAGCGGCGGCGGAGTTCCGCGCTTACCCGAATCCTGTCACCGGTCTCCTGCACCTGGAATTCAACCTGGAATCGGGCCATACCGGACAGGGAGTGATCCAGGTATACAATCTGGCGGGGACCCGGTGCTTTGTGGAACACCAGACCGGTTTGTCAGGCGGTGTGGGAACGGCTACCATGGATCTGGCAGATTTGCCCGGTGGATCGTATATCGTGCAGGTAAGAGCAGGAGGCGGGGTGCATGCGCTGATGGTCCATAAAAAGTAATGAGGCAATGAGAGCAGGAGGCAATGATGCAATGAGAGCGTTCCGTTACCTGCTGATGGTTGCCCTTTTGTCGGGACTGGCTGTGACAACCCGCAACCAGGACCGGCGGATCATGGAATCCCTCAACCAGGATCCATTTGTTGTCAGGGCCGTATATGTGGACAGCCAGGGGGTGAAATGGCTGGGGACCAGCCGGGGCCTCTGCCGTTATGACGACCTCACCCGGCGTTATTATACCGATGCGGACCATCTTCCGGGAGACCGGGTCAACGCGATCACCTTCGAGGAGACGGATTCGGGCCCGGGGCTCTGGGTGGCCACCGATGGTGGCGTCTCCCTGCTGCTCTGCGATGACAATGGCGTTACGGGCTCAACAACCTACACCACGGATGATGGACTGCTGGATAATGATGTGGCAGATATTGCCGTGGATTCCCGTCACGGGAAATTCTTCGGATCGGCAGGCGGGATCACCTGGTTCCATGAAGGTGTGATGGATTCCCTCGTTTTCCTCCGGTACTACAACAGCATGCTGAATGCTCCGGTGCGCCAGATGGATCTATACAACGATACGCTCTATCTCGCGCAGCAGGGGGGTATCGGCAGGTTTATCTCGGACGTGGACGGTATCACAGGGGCTTCCAGCTGGTCCGGCGGATACGGGATCACTCCGTATTCCGAGAATATCCGGTGCGTTATGGTGAGCGGGATTGAAAGGCAATATTTCGGGACCGATGTGGGGGTGGAGACCCATACTGGTTATTTTGCCAAAGCGAACTGGGGCCTGCTCTCCACCGGTGACGGCCTGGTAGATGATGACGTGATTTCCATTGCCGGGGATGCGGGCGGGGGACTCTGGTTCGGAACCTGCGGGGGTGTTTCACACTATGTGAACGGAACATGGACCTCCTACACCACGGCTGACGGCCTGCTGAACGACACGGTTTATGCCATCGGTTTCGACCTGGATGGTTCGGTGTGGTTTGGGACAGGTGCCGGTGCGTGCAGGTTGTCTGAGGGGACTTTTCAGGATTTTATCACGGTCATCCGGGAGGTTTTCGTACCCGGTTTCCCATTCCGGGTACACTACACACAGGCATCGGGCAGTTTCCATGTTGCCTACCGCGTGGATCAAGCATCCCGCGTTCTGGCAAGGCTCTATAACATGAACGGGGTTCTGGTGGGCCAGTGGCAGGATCTGCCTTCCGTTGCCGGGGAACACCGCGTGGAATTAACCCCATCGGGACACCTGACCGGTACGCTCCCTGCGGGGATCTATGTGATGCAACTGATCAGTGGCACAGGCTCCGGAACACAGAAATTACTCATCCAGAAATGAGGATGAAATATCCTGCTGCTTGATTGCCGTACCACTATCTTTCCGGCCGGTTTTAAGAAATGCAGATTACCCGGGTGACCAACCTGATGGCCAGTGATTTCTGAGCCTCCTCGCGGTAATTCAGCAACCATGTCTTATTTATTTGCGAATTTTATATTATTCGCTTTGCCGGGTTAAAAATTTCATCTATTTTTGCCACGCATTTCACCCATGCTCGTTCTCAGTAGATCATCATCAACAGATAAATACGGTCTGGTAGTTCAGTTTGGTTAGAATGCCGGCCTGTCACGCCGGAGGTCGCGGGTTCGAGTCCCGTCCAGACCGCAAACCGATCAAAACCCGGGAGCCCTCCCGGGTTTTTTTATACCCGTTTGCGACCCAAGCTTGCTTGCGTGAGCAGGCGGGTATAAGAAGACCAGGCGCGTTAGCGCCATGGTTTTGAATGGTATGCAGGGTAGCCCCCGGCAGGGGCAGGGTCGCCTTCCGCCCGGGAAGACAATCCCGTCCAGACCGCATAAATGGCCCCGTATCCTAGTGATTACGGGGTTTTTTATTTCCCGGGGGTCAACATGGGGGTCAATAAGCATGTTTTGATAAAATTTCGATTGGAGATCTTTAATCTTTCAGATTCTTACGCTCCTCATTGTCGATCCTTTTTTGAAGAGGAAGAATCAGCTCAGGGATTCCCCGACATGTCCGGGTTGTAAAATCTTGCCTTAATCTTGCCATGTCTTGGTGTGGTATTTGCATTCATGGAAATTTCCCCACGATGGCTTTTATATATATCTCCGCCGTTTTCTTCTCTTTTCAGAATCAGACATATTTTATCCGCCTATTAACTGTTTTGATGTTGTTTTTTGATAATAAATGTCCCGCAACAGATATTTTTTATCCAATAAAGCACCTAAAATGTATAATAAACGGATATTTTATGTCCCTGTGACATTTGATTAAGCGGTTTTCAAGTAGAAATATGTTTGGTTTTACATTTCAGAATGTGGTGATGGAGTTTCCGGAGAAGAACCCTGAGTATCTGGCCAGGATACCTGCAGGTATGGTCGACCAAGGCAAATCATCTCTATGATCTTTCATGTAATGAGATAGAAAGTTCATCATTTTGTGTAATGATGCACAATCTGACAGCTATTGTTCAGCTGCGATACGGTTTTGGCTAGAATTTCGGGGTAAGTCAGGTCTACCCTGGTAATCTGATTCTTTCTGATTTAGAAATTTCTTTTGATAAGGTGCTGACGGTGAAACATTCTGTTCCAACGATCTTGTATGGCCTGGTCCCGCAACAATTTCGGTTTTATTTCTAACTTTAAGATTTCATCAAGAAACCAGTATACACATGAGTCAAGCTTTTTCAATCAGTCCCGACGGAGAAAAATTTCCGCTTCCGGGCTCCGCGGATTATAAAACCGAATTCGAAAACCTGAAAAAACGCGTTGAGGAGGAACGCAAGAAGAATCGTGAAATCGTTGTGGTGATGGGCGTTGGCTTTGTGGGGGCCGTCATGGCTGCCATTGTGGCCGACACCGTCGATGATGAGGGAAAACCAACGAAATTTGTGATCGGGATGCAACGTCCGAGTGTCCGGAGCTACTGGAAGATACCTTTATTGAATCGCGGCATGTCTCCGGTAAAAGCTGAAGACCCTGAAGTAGCCCCGATGATAGAACGTTGCGTCAAAGAGAAAAAGTCATTGATTGCCACCTATACCTATGATGTATTGAAGCTTGCCGATGTGGTTGTGGTGGATGTACAGTGTGATTATATTAAAGAGGATCTGGGTAATGTGCGTACCGGCCAGACCGATATGGCAGCGCTGGAAGCGTCCCTGGGTGTGATCGCCGAACACATTCCCCCCGAAGCACTTGTTCTGATCGAGACAACGGTTGCGCCCGGAACCACCGAACAGGTTGCCTATCCCATCATGAAAAAGGCATTTGAAAAAAGGGGTATTCAATCGGATCCGCTCCTTGCCCACAGTTACGAGCGTGTGATGCCGGGACGTAATTACGTGGCCAGTATCCGGGATTTCTGGAGGGTGTGCAGTGGTGTCAATGAAGAAGCCAGGAAAAGGGTCGAGAAATTCCTGAACGAAGTGCTGAATACGGATCAGTATCCCCTGACGGTGATGGACCGGCCCATCGAGTCCGAAACAGCCAAAATCGTTGAGAACAGTTACCGGGCCACCATTCTGGCATTCCTGGATGAATGGAGTTTGTTTGCGGAACGCAACGGGGTGGATCTGATCAAGGTAATCAACGCCATCAAGGTACGGCCCACCCACAGCAACCTCATTTTCCCCGGTCCGGGGATCGGAGGATATTGCCTTCCCAAGGACGGGGGACTGGGTATGTGGGCCTACAGGCATATCCTGGGCTTTGAGGATAATATTTTTAAGATTACCCCGCTGGCGATCAATATCAACGATACACGGGGTCTCCATGTGGGGCAGCTCACCCGGGATGCACTGCGGAACATGGGCCAGCCCATTGCGGCAGCAGATGTACTGGTGCTCGGTGCGGCCTATCGCCAGGATGTGGGGGATACCCGTTACAGCGGTTCCGAGGTGGTGGTCAGGAAGCTTGCCGAAATGGGAGCCGAGATCAGGATCCATGATCCTTATGTGGCACACTGGTGGGAATTTGAGCAACAGGATTCTTATCCTGCACCCGGACAGAGCAAGGCGAGATTTTTCCGGAACCAGGAAAAACTGAAAGAGATCCGGGTTGAACAGGATATGAAGGTTGCTTTGCAAGGCGCGGATGCAGTGATCCTTGCCGTGCCTCATGAAGCCTATCTTGGCCTGGATCCGGATGAATTGGTGAAAACAATTGGCAAACCGGCTGCGATCATTGATTGCTTCGGAATCCTGACGGACGATAAAATCCGGCGCTACTTCCAGCTTGGCTGCGAGGTGAAAGGGCTCGGCCGCGGACATATCCAGCGCATCAAGGAAGAGATACACAGGAGTTAGCGGCCTGGTTTCTTCGTTGGTCGGGATATCATAAAAAAAGGCTGCCCATAATTTGTTGGACAGCCTTTCAGGAGCGGTTATTCGTCAATTTTATTTCTTTACCACCCGGTAATGTACCAGTTCATCTCCGAATCTCACCTGAATGATATAGACACCACTGTGCTGATCTGACAGATTGATCGTTCCCTGGGTTTCCAGGTCAAATTCCCTGATCACAGTCTTGCCTGTCAGGTCCATCACTTTCAGCTCATCGGCAGAACGGCTGCATTCAAACTGCACCGGACCATCGGTCGGATTAGGATAGAATTTTGCACCTGTGCCTTCCCTGTCTGCCAGACCGGTCTGCCCCAGCACAGTAACTACTGCTGTTTCAGTGGCTGTATTCCCTGAAACATCGGTCAGGGTGACATCCACATTCACATTCCCGATATCGCTGGCTGTAAAAGTGGATTGACTCAGGGTAGTATCGGCAATAGCGCAGTTATCGGATGCATTGGTAACCAGATCCGCCGCGGATATCGCGGCATTATCGGTTTCACCCAGCTGAACGGTAAAATTCTGAACCACAAGTACAGGAGGCGTCCGATCAGGTGTTACTCTCAGCTTCCCTGATACATATGTCAGGAAATAATTGGCGGCGCTGCCTCCTGAAACGGTAATATCATATTCTCCATCCGGGCTGCTTTCATCGGCCGTACAGGTCGCTGCCGGTTCGGAATCCAGCACACTGGCATCTTCCGTCCCCACAAATCCTGTGTATCTGACCGTGAATTCAGGATTGGGTTCACATTCTTCACGGCTTTTATTTTCAGCAGTAACAACCAGCGGAGCTTTAATAATATCAGCAGTGAGATCAG
>DSEO01000146.1 GCA_011056635.1 Bacteroides sp. | reverse complement strand
GTATACTGAGGAAGGCACTGCCACCGGGGTTCGGCAGCCGGCGGCATCTCCGCCCGCTGCTGAAATTCTTTTCTGCGAAAATCATTTAGGCAGCTGACCGGAGATACCGCCCGGGAACAATACCCTGAAGCAGATGCGGTCATCGCTGCCTAAGCTGGTGCGCAGCAGCAGGTTCAGCAGCGATACCGTATGCTGCGGAAGGCACTGCCACCAGGGTTCGGCAGCCGGCGGTTCCTAGTAGAACATTTCCAGGCGGTTGTCCTTCACATTGGCGGCGTCAAGCAATGCGTTGTAGGCATCATAATTGCTCCTGGACTCAAGGGCATAGGTCAGCCTTGAAACCACTGCAGGATCAATGGTTTCGGGAACACCGGGCTCGGTACGGTCGGTGACGGAGATTACAAAAACTCCGCTTTCACCGGCAAGGGGCTTGGAAATCTCTTCCGGAGGCAGATGCATGGCAGCACCCACCACAACCGGCTCCAGTCCGATCCCCGAAACATACGTATTGGAGAATGTAACCTGGGTGGCTTCACCCACTTCCTCCTGGTTTTCGATGCCGTACTGCGTCAGGTCAGTAACGCCTTCCAGCGCTTTGTTTAACTGATCGGCCAGTTTCCCGGCCTTCTTTTGTTTTTTGACCTCCTGCACGATCTCTGCCCTGACATCATCCAGCTTGGCATATCCATCCTCCCTGGCTTCGGTCAGCACTGCGATGATGTATTTTTCATCGGTCTGGCTGAAGATATTGCTGACATTGTTCACATCGGCCGAGAAAGCCCATTTGATGATGGAGATCGGGTCCTCGATCCCGGGAATGGATTGCTGATCCTTTGTAATATTGGGTGCAAAACGGGGATCCAGCCCGAACTCGCGTGCCTGCTCGGTAAATTTTTCAATGTTTGTGGCCTTGCTCCTGAATTTGACCGCACGGTTATAATAATCCTGGTTGGTCTCGTCGCTTGCATAAATATTCCTGACAACGGTGGCCATTTGAATCTTGCGCACGGGGCTGCTCTGCTCCTCGATCCTGATGATATGTGTGCCGAAATTGGTTTCAGCGATCACGACATCCCCCTGCTTATTTTCGAAACAGGCATTATTGAATTCAGTGACCATCATACCTTCCGTGAACCATCCCAGATCACCTCCGATGGCACGGTTGCTTTCATCCGCTGAATATTCGAGGGCGATCTGGTTGAAATTCCCGCCGCGTTCCAGGACACCCTTCAGGCTGTCCGCCGTCTGACGGGCCAGCTCCCTGCTCCCCCTGAATTCCTGGGGAGAGAGAAGGATATGCCTGGCGCGTACTGAATCAGGCCGCATCTGCACATCGTGAAGCCTGGTAATTTTGAAAGCATCTCCTTCACGGTAAGGTCCGAACACCTCATCCGTGGAGGCCTGGAACACCGAATCCCGGATGATCTCCGGCAACTCTTCATAACTGAAATATTGCCTGTTAAAAGGCTCATCCGAAACTCCATTCACATAACGGGGGACTTCGGCATCCGTTATCCTTGAGAATTCAATCTTGGTTTGCGCAGTCCAGTACCTGGCTGTTTCAATATCCTTTTCACTGGCTTCCACCTCGAACACCACATACTGGAATGTCCTTGAAGCTTCCTGCATGTATCGCTCCTTGTGCTCGCGGTAATATTTTTTCAGGTCCGATTCGGTCACTGAGATCTCCGCGTCGGGTACCGAAGCATAAGGTTTTGAAATGAAGATAAAATCAGCACGCTTTCCATTCTCCCGGAGATGGTCTTCCAGGTCCAGTGAAGAAGGTTGAAATCCCTGACGCACAAGGTTGAAATATTTCTGGCTCATCTTTTCATTGACGATCTCCTCCTCAATGAAAAGCCACCTCTTTTTTTCCTGTGCAAACTGCGGGTTATCCAGCGCATTGAAATAGTTGGTCATGATCTCGCGATTCAGCATACCCGTTTCCGGATTGGAAAACATCTGGCGAACAATGGGGTGTGGTTCACCGAGTGATGGACTCCCGCTCATGCTCATGGTCTGATCACCGGTGACCATGGTCTTGAGCTCATCGGCACTCACATGGATGCCCAGTTCCCTGTATGCATGATCCATAATGGTCTGCCGGACCATTCTTCTCCAGGTTTCCTGCTGGATCTGCCGTTCCATTTCTGCGTCGAGGGACTGTCCGCCGGCATTAAGCTCGTAAAACTCGCGCAATGCCTTCTCGCGATCCAGGTATTCCGAGACCCCGATGGCCTTCCCGTTGATCTCCCCCACGGTTCTCTTGCTGAAGGCCGATGTACCCGATCCCATCATGTCCCCCAGTATAAAGGCAAAAAGTGCCAGTCCGATCACAACCGCAACCAGCAGTCCCGCCCTGTTCCTTATATTCTGTAATGTCGCCATCTTTCAAAACCAATTATTTATTGTCCGTTCCATAAATTTGAGCGTACGAATATAGGAATATTTAGAGGTTTATTGAAAACAGACTCCACAGAAATTCCTATTTCTAAGGGCGGACCACCTTCAGCTCCGCCTGTTCAATGCGGTTTGAACTCACTTCGGTGACAGTGATCAGGAAATTATTTATATCCACGGTGACCCCTTTTTCAGGGATGCTTTCATAGTGGTAGATAATGTATCCGGCCAATGTGTCGTACTCTTCCGAATCGGGAATACCCAGGAGATACTTTTCGTTGAGGTAATCCACCTCGAGCCTTCCCGAGAAGAGATATCGTGTTTCATCCAGCTGTTTTTCAATAAGATCGCTGGAATCATGTTCGTCTTCGATCTCGCCGAAAATTTCCTCGATGATGTCCTCCGTGGTGATCACTCCCGAAGTTCCCCCGAATTCATCCACCACCACGGCGATGCTCTTTCCCTCCTTGATAAAGGAAGTCAGTAATTTGTTTACCGGAAGGGTTTCCGGCACATACTGGACGGGGATCAACTGTGTCCTGATCTTGTCGGGCCTTTTGAACAGGTCTTTGGAATTCACATACCCGATCACGTTGTCGATATGATCCGAGTATATGGGGATTCTGCTGAGTCCTGTTTCAATGAATTTTTCCCTCAGTTCATTTACCGGCGTATCAATCTCCAGTGCGATCATGTCGGGGCGTTGGATCATGCAATCCCGCACCTTGAGGTGAGAGAATTCAAGCGCATTCTTAAAGAGCTTCAGATCTTCCAGCATTTCCCTGTTGCTTTTTTCCTCAGGCTGGAGGGTGGTCAGGAAATGGTTCAGGTCCACCTTGCTGAAAACCGGTTCCAGGTCTTTGTTGTCAGGGGGTACACGGAACAGGTACCGCATGGTGAAATTTGAAATTCCGATGGACAGCATGGTGACGGGGTACAGCAACATGTAAAAGACCAGAATGGGCAAACTGAGCAACCGAAGCAGGTTATTGGGATTCAGCCTGAAGAGTGTTTTGGGAAGAAATTCCGCGGTGAGGAGGATGATCAGTGTGGAGATCAGGGTCTGTACCAGCAGCAGGATCACCAGGGAGTCTGTGCCCAGGATATTTTTAATGGGGGCTTCCAGCAGCTTTGCAAATGCGATCCCGTAAATCACCAGGGCAATGTTGTTCCCCACCAGCATGGTGGCGATGAACCTGGAAGGATGCTTAGTAAAATGGCCGACGATACCGGAGAAGAATTTCTTCTGCTTTTTGTCAATTTCGATCCGCAGTTTGTTGGCGGTGACAAAAGCGATTTCGGAACCTGAAAAAAAAGCAGAGAATAATATGGAAATCAGGATGATAAGAATATAGGACATGGGTTATCGTCGTGAGATCCGCATTCTTCTTCTGAAAAAGTACATCACAAACGCCAGGATTGCAAAGATATAGTAGTACCAGCTTTCCCCGATGCCATCGCTGATGGTCATATCCACTGCGATAAAGCACATCAGTCCGCCCAACACGAACCAGATCACCTCAAATATGGCGGAAATATTATTCTTCATCCTGCACCGTGACAGTTCCACTGGACCCCTTAAGCTGCCAGTTTGATAGGTCCTGGTCCGATTCAAAACCCCGTTTCCCGTAGAATGTACCATCCTCATTCTGGATCCGTGTGAAGGCGTTTGAATAGATCAGGTGTTTTTCCTCGTCCCAGAACAACTCCTCTGTATTGAGCGCATCTCCGTTATCCAGCCTTCTGGCCACCACATCCCCTGTAGCATGCCACAGGCCTTCATCCGGATAATAAATGGTATAATTGGCTCTCATCTCTGATTCGATTTCCAGGGAATCGTCGTAAAAGAATACTTCAATCCCGTCGGGAAATTCCATGTAAGGCCTTTCGATGTTTGAGAATTGCCTGAAAGAAGGAGCCAGGATCTGCACCCGCACACTGGCCGAATCGCTGTAAATGACTTCCACATTCAAACCCTCAATCCTGGGCATCAGTGTTTCATCCGTCAGCATCTGGATCCGCTCAATATCATTCTCGCAGCCTGCAGACAGGATCAGCACCGGTAAAAATACCGGCATGATATGTTTCCGGAAGGAAATCATGCGCACAAGGTAGTCTTTAAGATCAGGTATACCCCTGAGGAAGCCTACAAATACTTGTTTTACAAGGGTTTTCAGCGACGAGGGGATATGCCTGATCAATCACAGATGAACATTTTGAGAAATCCTCTTTTGTTGACGTATGCCGGAAAAATCCTTATTCTCTTGACCTTACCGTGGTGTATTCATTGATGCATCCTCCCACAAGATAAGAATCGCCATCCTTCATGTCACGGAAAAATATATCCTCGTGATGGGGATACTGGGCCTTATAATCATTCAGCTTTTTGTAAGCTTCGTCAGCCACGTCGGGATCCACCGAGGCAGCTTTGGTATATTTATCGGCTGCGGCCCAGAAGGCGGTACGCTTTTCGAATTCTTCACCCAGGTTATCCCGGGATGCGATATAGGCATCTCCAAGCAGCATATATGCTTTCCCGTAATTACTCTTCAGATTAATGGCCTCCCTGGCATAATGGATTGCATCGCAGTAATCGCCATTGGCACTGGAGACGACCGCAAGTTCATAGAACCACTCCGATTTGGTCTCATTATCGATACTGCTGCCCATACAGGCTTCTTTCAGATACCTGACGGCTTTCCGGAAATCATTTTTGGCAATGAAAAGGATGGCCAGGTTGTGGGCGGATTCCGGTCCGGGATCGAGTGCATACATTTTTTCGGATGCTGCCACATACAGGTCCGCCCGGTCACAGGAAGAAGCCGAATAAAAGTCGATTACCTTTTGCAGGAATTCCTTATTCTCTTTGTTGACTTCGTACTTGGGTTCGAAGTATTTATTCAGCGCCTCACAGGTGAGCAGTCCGCTTTTCAGCATATTCTCGTCGATGACGGTTTTGGCTTTATCCCATCGCGAGCTTCCTCCCACGAGCTGGTCCACGATCTCCGTCACCATGAAATAATCCTCAATGGAACGGTTGTCATCGATCTTTCCCGCCATATTCAGGGTAATACTGGCCGAGATAAAAGTGATCATCACCGCATCCCTGGATTCTTTCTGCTCCATCTCGATGCTTTCTTTCAGGTACCCGTAGGCTTCTTCCACTGCATTGATATCGTCCCTGCGGTAGCGCAGCAGATCGATGGCTTTTCGTCCCAGAATGTTTCCTTTTCCGTCGAAATATTCTGCCCGCCTGTCATAGATCAGCATCAGGGTGTCGATCAATCCCTTCACCTGCACGTCATTCGGGGCCGATTCAATGAAATTGCGGTACATATTGACTCCTTCCACGTACATCCTTTCACTGGAAGCAGGACATTCGGAAAAGACTTTTCGCCAGGGTTTGATGGCATCCTTGTAGTTGTTATGCTTGTAAAATTCCCTGTATAGCGAAAGGTTTTTAATACAATTGATAGAATCCTGACCTTGTCCGTATTTTGAGCCGTCCTCCATGCCTTTTTGTGAAATTCCAGGCAGAACAAACAAAAGGATCAAAGCTTTCGTCAAGAGGGGTCTGAGTGCTTTCGTTTTCATTCTGATATCTTATTTTCCATGTTTAATCATATCTCCGTTTCCGGAACCACAGGTCGTGTAAAGTTACATTAAATGTGATAATTCCATAATTTTCTTTTATTAAATTGTCATCTGTAGTACCTCTGGTTCCCAGTGTGAAAGCCACATTAAAACTTGATTTCAGCGACCTCACCGGTAATCCTACTCCAAAAGTTATGCCATTGTCTTCAAGCTGGTGTCCGTTGACCATCAGGTAGTAGTTTGAATGATACCCTCCCACCCTGTAGGTCATTAATTTATGATATCCCCTCAGGGCTTCCACATCGGGAGTGAACTCCACACCCAGGTGAAGTGAGGAGGCATTGGTCAGGGAGTAATTTTCGCCCGAAAGCACCCCCGTCCAGTCCTGCAGGACATAATCCCCGGTAATGATCAGTTTACCTGGGATTCCCAGTGCCAAGCCCACCCCGGTCCGGGAGGGCATTGTGAAATCATTGCCGAGGGTATCCTGTATGACCTGATACAACGGATTTACAGTCACCGTATCATTCACGTAAGCCGCACTGGTACCGTAAATCGTATTGGTAACGCTGTACTGCATGGAGGAACCCACATTGGCTTTCAGTGTGTGAGTCCCCCCCAGGGTGAAGAAGAATTTGTCCCCGACCACCTCTTTGTACTGCATCCCGAGGGTAAATAAAGGCTTTTTCAGGTCCAGATTCTCAAGCGACGAGGCAACGGAATAGGTGGATTGAATGGGAAAGTCAATCATCCGCTCGCGGGTCAGCCTCCCCAGGAGATAATTCATTGAGGCTCCGACAGACACCCGGTCAAACAACTTCAAAGCGGCCCCCAGATAGAAGTTCATGATCCCGCCGTCACCTTTATAAAACACATCCATGGCATCGCCGGTCACATAATCGTTATATTCCTGCTTGATATTGTAGCCGATGCTGCTGAAAGGGACAATCCCCGCGGACAAACCCAGGTATTTCCCCACGGAGGTGGCAAATGCCACATGATGGAGGTTCATGTTCCACCAGGTATTGGAGTAATTTTCAGTCATGTACTGGTTATGGAAAGTGTTGGCGCCGAAGTCGAAGTAAACGGAGGTGCTGTCCAGTGCGGCAAAGGAAGCGGGATTGAGATAATTGATCCTGTTGTTCTCATGGATGGCAATCCCGGTACCCCCCATGGCCAGATTCTGCGGAAATCCTCCCCGCACCAGGTCACCCAGTCCGAAACGGGTGTAGGGAGAGTAGGTATTGAACTGTCCGTAAAGCGGGAATGAAGCAAGAAGGAGAATGGTCAATACCCTAAATTTTCTTATCTGCATTGTAGTCCAGTATTCTGTTTAGCCCTATCAGGTTCAGATTAAGGTCCACAAATATGCTATTTTTTAATTTTCCTTCAAAGTATTTTGCATCTCCTCCGGTTAAAACCACTTGTAATTTAGGGTATTTCTCACTGATGGCCTCAATAAACCCGTGCATTTCGTACAAGATCCCGTGGACTACCCCGGATTGAATGGCCTCTTTGGTGCTGCTTCCCACCAGGGGTGGATCATCTTCCGGGCGCTCCAGCATAGGCAGCCGGCTGGTAAGTTTATGCAGGGAACGGAAACGGATCTCAAGCCCCGGAGAAATATTGCCCCCCAAAAATGCCCCCCCGGAGGTGACGATGTCATAGGTGATGGCCGTGCCCGCGTCTATCACAAGTACGTTTTCCCCGGGGTACAGTGTGTTTGCCCCGACAGCCGCCGCAATCCGGTCATACCCCAGGGTATCGGGAGTCTGGTACCGGTTCTCAAGCGGGATGGGCGTGGTATGGTTCAGTTCAATGCAGGTGGTGAAGAGGTTAACGAGGTAATCGATGATCTCCCTGGAATGATTCACAACGGAAGAAACGATCACCCCCTTCAGGGATGGATACCTGGCAAGAAAATAGGCGATCTCCCTGCTGGTTATCCTCTCATAACCCGCGCTTTCAATCACTTTGGATCCTTCGCAAACCGCAATCTTTCCAAAACTGTTCCCCAGGTCCAGGACTAGGTTCATGAATCAGATCTGTTACTCAGTTTCTCCAGTATCCCTGTGGCTTCAGCAATGTTTGCCACATGGTCAACCCGCAGGCTCAGCTTATCCTGGTCTTCCCGCATTTGGAAAATACCTGGACTGGCCTGAATGTTCCTGATCACCTCTTCAAATCTTGAAGATTTGTAAAAGGGAGATTCAGGATTGCTTACAAAATACGTGATCAGCGTACTCTTTTTCAACACAATTTTTTCAACACCGCTCCGCTGGGCAATCCAGCGGAGCTTCACCACATTCAGCAATTCCTCCGCGGAAGGCGGCGGCGGACCGAAGCGGTCGGTGAGCATCCGGCGGAAATCGTCCAGCTCGTTCTCCGTCCGGATCGCATCCAGTTTCCTGTAAAGATCGACCCTTTCGCTGATATGGGAAACATAACTGTCGGGGAAGAGCAGTTCCAGGTCTGTATCGATGTGACAATCAGTAAAGAATGCAGATTTTTCAGGGGTGGTTGCGCCGGTATCAGGGTAGAGGTCTTTGAATTCCCCCGCTTTCAATTCCATGATTGCCTCGTTGAGGATCTGCGTGTAGGTTTCAAAGCCGATATCGGCTATAAAACCACTCTGTTCGGCTCCCAGCAGGTTCCCTGCACCGCGGATGTCCAGGTCCTGAAGGGCGATCTGAAAACCGCTTCCCAGGGCTGAGAATTCCTCAACTGCTTTCAACCTTCTCCTTGCTTCTGTGGAAAGATGGGTGACCGGGGGCGCAAAGAGGTAGCAGAAAGCCTTCTTGTTGGAGCGTCCGACCCTTCCCCGCAGCTGGTGAAGATCGCTTAATCCGAAATGCTGCGCATTGTTGATAATTATTGTATTCGCATTGGGAATATCCAGTCCCGATTCAATGATGGTGGTGGCAATCAGCACATCGTAATCGCCCTGCATGAAGTCCAGCATCACCGATTCCAGTTTCCTGCCTTCCATCTGTCCGTGTGCCACCACAGCCCTGATCCCGGGCAGCAGTCTGTCCACGATCTCCTTGATCTTCATGATGTTCTGTACACGATTGTGGATGAAGAAGACCTGTCCCCCGCGGCTCACCTCATACGCGATGGCTTCCCTGATAATCTCCTCATTGAATGTATGAAGTTCGGTGATGATGGGGTGCCGGTTGGGAGGAGGGGTATGGATGACCGACAGGTCCCTGGCGCCCATGAGCGAAAATTGAAGGGTCCTGGGAATGGGAGTGGCAGTAAGGGTCAGGGTATCCACGTTCAATTTCAATTGTTTCAGCTTCTCTTTCACGCTCACCCCGAATTTCTGTTCCTCATCGATGATCAGCAATCCCAGGTCTTTGAAGTCGATCTCCCTGCCCACCAGCTTGTGCGTCCCGATGATAATATCGATTTTCCCCTCCTTCAGCATGGAAATGATCTTTTTCTGGTCCGCATAACTGCGGAACCTGCTGAGATAATCCACGCTGCAGGGAAAATCCTTCAACCTGTCCCTGAATGTATTAAAATGCTGAAATGCCAGAACGGTGGTGGGAACCAGCACAGCCACCTGCTTGCTGTCGGTCACTGCCTTGAAAGCCGCCCTGATGGCCACCTCCGTCTTACCGAACCCCACGTCTCCGCATACCAGCCTGTCCATGGGAAAGCCCGCCTCCATGCCTGCTTTCACGTCTGAAGTGGCTTTCAGCTGGTCGGGGGTATCTTCATAGATGAAGGATGATTCCAGCTCGTGCTGCAGGTACGTATCGGGTGAAAAGGAAAATCCCTGCTGCTCCCTTCGACCGGCATAAAGCATGATCAGTTCCCGGGCGATGTCCTGGACTTTCTTTTTGGTATTGCTTTTCAGCTTCTGCCATGCACCGCTCCCCAGCTTGTAGATCCTGGGAGGCTCTCCGTCCTTCCCTTTGTATTTGGAGATGCGGTGCATGGAATGGATGTTCACATAAAGCACATCCCTGTCCCTGTAAACCAGCTTGATAGCCTCCTGGATTCTCCCGTTCACCTCGATCTTTTCCAGTCCCCCGAAAATCCCGATACCATGATCCACATGGACCACGTAGTCACCGGGATTCAGCCCGATCAGTTCCTTCACAGACAGGGATTCCTTCCTGCTGAACCGGTCGTGAAGCCTGAATTTGTGATACCGCTCGAAGATCTGGTGATCGGTGAAGTAAGCGACTTTCAGTTCGTGGTCGCTGAATCCCTCGTGCAGGGTTGCTGGGATGGTCAGGTACTGCAGTTCCGGATCGATTTCATCAAAAATGGTCCGGAGCCGCTCAAGCTGTTTTTCGTTGTCAGAAAGCAGGTAGTTGGTATACCCGTCTGCACTCTGCTTTTTCAGATGGCCTGACAGAAGTTCGAAATTCTTCTGGAAGGCAGGCTGGGGTGAGGTCCGAAAACTCCAGGTCCTTCCCCCGGATTCCTTTGCAGGATCCCCGAATATGACCTTCCTGAAGTCCGCCATCCGGTCCGAGATCTCTGTTCCCGAACGCAGGAATTTGGATTTGTCGATTTGTTCCGGGGCACCGGATCCCGGTTCCGTTTTTTCATAGAGGGTCTGGACCAGTTCGGTGATCAGTGCCGGATGATCCATCCAGAGGAGGGTGTTCCCGGGAATGTATTCCAGAAAGGAGATCCGCTGCTGCCCCATCTCTTTTTCCCACTGGATGTTGGGGATAATACTCACCTTCTTCAAATTTTCCAGAGAACGCTGGGAATCGGTATCGAACAGGCGGATCGAATCTACTTCATCGCCGTAGAAATCAATGCGGCAGGGGTGACTGGAAGCATAGGAAAAGACATCCACGATCCCGCCCCTGATGGAATATTGTCCCGGTTCGTACACGAAATCCACCAGCCGGAAATCATAGGTTTGCAGGACCTCCTCCATGAATTTCCTGTCGAT
>DSEO01000281.1 GCA_011056635.1 Bacteroides sp. | reverse complement strand
CATGAGGCTTATTCCGTGGATGGCCCTGAGCACAAATTCTTCGGTGAACCACGGATTATGGATATATTCACTGGCAATGAGCTCTTTAAAACCATCGTAATGGTGTTTGTTCAGGGAGGCCAGATCGGGGGATTCATCCTTTCGTTGTTCCGCAAACTGCCGGAGGAATTTCCCCAGGGACGTAAAGGTCTCTATCAAACGATGGGGAAGCAAACCGTTATCTGTTTTCTTTACTGATGAGATTCAGCGCTGATCCGGCTTTGAACCACCTGATCTGGTTTTCGTTGAATGAATGGTCTGCAAGGAACGTGTCCGTGGTCCCGTCTGCATGTTGCAGTCGGATCTTCAGGGGTTCTCCGGGACTGATCCGCTCCAGTCCCAGCACATCCATGGTATCATCCTCGCGAATCAGTTCGTAATCTTCACTATTCCTGAAGGTGAGGGCGAGCATTCCCTGTTTTTTCAGGTTGGTCTCATGGATCCTGGCGAATGATTTCACCAGCACAACCCTGACTCCCAGGTGCCTGGGTTCCATGGCCGCGTGTTCACGGGAAGATCCCTCCCCGTAATTCTCATCACCCACCACGATGGTCCCTATTCCCGCTGACTGATAAGCCCTGGCTGTAGCGGGGACCGGCTCATATTTTCCTGTCAGCTGGTTCAGCACCGAATTGGTCCGGTCATTGAAAGCATTTACCGCCCCCATCAGCAGGTTGTTTGAAATGTTGTCCAGGTGCCCCCGGAAACGCAGCCAGGGTCCCGCCATGGAAATATGATCCGTGGTGCATTTCCCCTTCGCTTTGATGAGCAGTTTCATGCCGGTCATATCTTTCCCGTCCCAGGGGGCAAAGGGTTTGAGTATCTGCAGGCGGTCAGAGTCCGGATCGATCGCCACCTCAATGTCCGACCCGTCGTCGGCAGGTGCCTGGTAACCGTTGTCTTCCACCGCAAATCCCTTCAACGGCATTTCCAGCCCATGGGGTTCCTGCAACTTCACCTTCTCACCCTTTTCATTAACCAGAAAGTCGGTCATGGGATTGAATGTAAGGTCCCCGGCCAGGGCCATGGCCGTCACAATCTCCGGAGAGGCCACAAAGGCATGGGTATTGGGATTTCCGTCGTTTCGTTTGGCAAAGTTCCTGTTGAAGGAGGTGATGATGGAGTTTTTCTTCTGCTTATCCGCATCGTGTCTTGCCCACTGACCGATACAGGGTCCACAGGCATTGGCCAGCACCACGCCCCCGATCTTCTCGAAAACCTGCATCAGGCCGTCCCGTTCGATGGTATACCTTACCTGCTCCGAGCCGGGTGTCACCGTGAAACCGGAAACAGCCTTCAGTCCCCCGTCCAGCGCCTGTTGCGCCACCGATGCTGCCCTGGTAATGTCTTCGTAGGATGAATTGGTGCAGGAGCCGATCAGTCCCACCTCGAGTTTCCGTGGATACCCGTTCTTGTTAACCGCATCCGCAAAACGCGAGAGGGGCCAGGCTTTATCCGGACTGAAAGGGCCGTTTATATGGGGTTCCAGGGCAGAAAGATCGATCTCGATCACCTCATCGAAATATTTTTCCGGATTGGCATACACTTCAGGATCGCCGGTCAGGTGTTCGGCCACCCTGTCAGCTTCCTCAGCAACCTCTGCGCGGTCGGTGCCGCGGAGGTACCCGGCCATTTTCCGGTCGTAACCGAAAAGGGAGGTGGTGGCTCCGATCTCGGCCCCCATGTTGCAGATGGTCCCTTTCCCGGTGCACGACAGGGAAGCGGCCCCTTCACCGAAATATTCCAGTATCTTGCCCGTCCCGCCTTTCACCGACAGGATGCCTGAGACTTTCAGTATCACATCCTTTGCGGAGGTCCACCCGTTCAACCGGCCGGTGAGTTTCACCCCCACCAGCCTGGGGAATTTGAGTTCCCAGGGCATCCCGGCCATGACGTCCACCGCATCGGCTCCGCCGACACCGATGGCCACCATCCCGAGCCCCCCTGCATTGACCGTATGGGAATCGGTGCCGATCATCATTCCTCCCGGGAAGGCATAATTTTCGAGGACCACCTGGTGGATGATGCCCGCTCCCGGTTTCCAGAATCCGATCCCATATTTGGCGGAGACAGTTCCCAGGAAATCAAAAACCTCCTCATTGGTCTGAAGGGCGACTTTCAGGTCCTCCCGTGCACCCACCCTGGCCTGGATCAGGTGGTCGCAGTGGACGGTGGTTGGAACCGCCACTTTTGATTTTCCGGCCTGCATGAACTGAAGAAGGGCCATCTGCGCGGTGGCATCCTGCATGGCCACCCGGTCCGGCTGAAATTCCACATAGTCGGTGCCCCGCTGAAAGGTCCGCAGGTTTGCTTGATCGAAAAGGTGCGTATATAAAATTTTCTCGGTGAACGTGAGCGGTCGCTTCAGTTTTTTACGAACCTCGCCCAGTCGCCCGGGCAGTGCCTGATAGGTCTTTCTGATAATGTCAAAATCAAATGCCATGATACGATCCCGGAATAAAGTGTAAATATATGCGAAAATGATCTGTATGGGTGACGCATCCACAGCAAGTTTGTTCAGAATTTGTTATTTTTATGCTCCATCAATCTCAAGCTGCATGCGCTTTGCTTTTTTTATTGAGAACATCCGGATATCTCTGAAATCCATCCGCACCAATCTGCTCAGGACCATCCTGACTGTCTTTATCATTGCTTTCGGGATCATGGCTTTGGTGGGCATCCTTACGGCCATCGATTCCATTAAGAACAGTCTCACCGAATCCTTCAGCATGATGGGGGCCAATACCTTTACCATTGAGTCCCGAAGCATGCGCGTACAGATCGGGAACCAGAGTTACCGGAGGAAGAATTATGAGTTCATCTCTTACCGGGAGGCGGAGGAGTTCAAGGAGCGGTATCATTTTCCTGCAAGGGTGGCCATTTTTACCAGAGCATCCGGGACAGCCGTTGTCAAGCACGGATCCTATAAGTCGAATCCCAATACCACGGTGATCGGGGCGGATGAGAACTACATCTATACTGCCGGTTACGAAATAGCCAGCGGAAGGAACTTCTCGATCAGTGATATCGAAAACAACCGGAATGTGGTCATCATCGGGGATGATGTGGCCGACAACGCCTTCAGGAACCATGCGGATCCACTCAACCGGTTCATCTCCGTGGGTGGTGGCAGGTACAGGGTGATCGGGGTGCTCAAGGGCAGGGGTCAGTCGGGCGCCATGATGGGGACGGACCAGATATGCATCATTCCGTATAGCAATGTCCGCCAGTATTTCTCCAGGCCACAAATGCAGTACTCCATCAACGTGATGCCTTATCAGCCTGAAATGCTTGATATTTCAGCATCGGAGGCAGAAGGGGTATTCAGGCTCGTCAGAAACCTGGATGCCAGGGACGAGAGCGATTTTAACATTACCAAAAGCGACCAGCTCGCCCAAATGCTGATCGAGAATATGAAATTTGTGACCCTGGCTGCAACGATCATCGGCCTGATCACCCTGGCGGGTGCTGTCATCGGCCTGATGAATATCATGCTTGTTTCGGTCACTGAACGAACCAGGGAGATCGGGACCAGAAAAGCACTGGGAGCAAAATCTCTGATGATCAGGCGCCAGTTCCTGTATGAGGCTGTGGTGATCGGCCAGCTGGGCGCAGTTGTTGGAATATTGTTAGGAATAATTATCGGAAATGGTGTATCTTTGGCCATCGGTTCCAGTTTCATTATTCCATGGAAGTGGATCATTCTCGGGATCGTTCTATGCTTCGGAGTGGGAGTGGTATCAGGATATTTTCCTGCGGTTAAGGCATCCAGGCTGGATCCGATCCTGGCTTTAAGACACGAGTAATCAAATGGTTTGATCATGGAAGACCTCTATATGAAGAAAACTTTCAACTCACCTGAAGTGGAGTTTACTGCGGATTCGGGTGAACTCTCCGTGGAAGGCAGGTCCATCCCTGAAGATCCGGGTGAGTTTTTTGAGCGGCTGATCAGCTGGATCAATGAATATTTTCTGGCACCGGCAGAAAAAACGAATCTCAGCATCAAACTGGAATACATCAACAGCGGGTCTTCCAAATACATGCTCGAATTGCTGCGGATCATGAAGATCAATCATGATGCCGGGAAAGACGTCCGGATCAAGTGGTATTTTGAAGAGGGTGATGAGTCCATTCAGGAACTTGGCCAGCATTACGAGCAGACCATCCAGCTTCCCTTTGAGCACATCGAGTTCTACTGAGCCGGCGGCATCTCCGCCCGCTGCTGAAATTCTTTTCTGCGAAAATCATTTAGGCAGCTCACCGGAGATACCGCCCGGGAACAATTTCCTGAAGCAGATGCGGTGATCGCTGCCTAAGCTGGTGCGCAGCAGCAGGTTCAGCAGCGATACCGTATACTGCGAAAGGCACAACCGCCGGGATGACGCATAAAAAAAGGTGCCCCGGAGAGGGCACCCTGTAAAAAGTCTCCGGGAGAGTCACTGTCCCGGTATCTGTCTGAACACTATTTGTGGTCCACCGAAGCCATGTGGAGGATGAGCTTGACCACGCTGTAGGAATATCCCATTTCGTTGTCGTACCAGCTCACCACCTTGACGAAATTGTCATTCAGCCCGATCCCCGCATCTGCATCAAACACCGAGGTGCAGTACTCGCCGATGAAGTCGCTGGAAACTACCATATCCTCGGTATAAGCCAGGATCCCTTTCAGTTCCCCTTCACTTGCTTGCTTCATGGCTGCACAGATCTCTTTATAGGGAGCCGGTTTTTCCAGGCGGCAGGTCAGGTCAACCACAGATACATTGATTGTAGGGATCCTGAAGGCCATCCCGGTCAGTTTCCCGTTCAGTTCGGGAATCACCTTGCCCACAGCTTTGGCGGCACCTGTGGATGACGGGATCACATTCACTGAAGCGGCGCGGCCTCTTCTCCAATCCTTGGCGGCCGGCCCATCCACTGTTAACTGCGTGGAGGTGGTGGCATGAATGGTGGTCATCAGCCCCTCAATAATGCCATATTTATCATTCAGTACCTTTGCTACGGGGGCAAGACAGTTGGTAGTACAGGATGCGTTGGATACAAAAGTCATGTCGCTGCGGTATTTATCATGATTCACACCCATCACGAACATGGGGGTGTCATCCTTGGGTGGAGCGGACATGATCACTTTTTTGGCTCCTGCATCAATATGACCCTGTGCTTTCTCTTTGGTGATGAATATCCCGGTGGATTCAACAATGTATTCAGCTCCTACCTCATCCCATTTCAGGTTGGCCGGATCTTTTTCAGATGTGACCCTGATGGTGGAACCGTTCACCACAAGGTTCCCGTCCTTAACATCAATATCGCCCCTGAAGCGTCCGTGGACCGAGTCATATTTCAGTAAATACGCAATATAATCTACATCCAGCAGGTCGTTTATGGCCACGACCTCCACTTCGGGCATTTCAACAGCCACCCTGAAGACAAGTCTTCCGATTCTTCCGAATCCATTAATACCAACTTTAATTGTTCCCATGATTTAATTATTAAACGTTTATATTCATTTCTGCATTTTTCGTACAGGAGTCCAAAATTAAGGAATTATCTCAAATCAGCAAAACCGTGCAGGTGTTAAAATTGAGGTGAATTTCCAATTACATGATTGGCTGGGGTGCAGCGTTTTTCTTTTCTTTTCTTTCCTGCCAACGTTCCTTCCAGGTCTTGGCCCTGGCAGCTTCGCTGATATCAATCACAGTCCCGAATCGGTAACCAACGAAAAGATTGAAAAACAGGAAACTGTTCTTTTCGGTGGCCATGATCGGTATGGACCTGGGATATGCGGTTATTCCCACACCCGCCTCCAGGGCGTGAATAACGATGTTCCTTTCGCTGTATTCAAAACTCATACCTCCCTTGGCAGTCAAACCCGGGACAAGGCTCAGTTCATTGAATCCCATGAAAAAGGGACCTCGCCCCCCAATCAGGTTCTGGTGGATTGCAGGATCGAATTTCAGGTACTCGTAACTTTCAGCCTCTCCGATAGGTGATATGGTATAGATCTGATAATAAATGGGTTTGAGAAACCCCAGGGAGAGTCCTCCGCTGTAAAACATTCGTACCGAGATACCGGTCCGGTCATGTTTCCGATAGATTTCCCGCTGCCAGCCTGCCAGCCCTTTGACTTCCCAGAAGAGGTTCTCCTTCCCGAACACATACCGGCGGGTATTGTAACTATAGGGTGCCTGGACTTTCACCTCCTTGGGATGCTTCACATAGGCCAGATCGGCATCGAGGATAAACTGGTTCCTGGCATTTCTCCAGAACCCGTACCTGTAATTAAACCCAAATCCATTGGAATTCAAAAATCCTCCGAAGCTACTCTCATCCTGGAACAGCATCCGTTGCTGTTCATCGATCTCTCCCTGCGCGAATAAAGGTAATGCGATTCCGGAAGAGATGAGGGAAACAAGTATGAGAAGTTTCTTCATGCAGACTGGATGCTATGTTGTCCTGCAAAGATAACGAACGAGATCGGAGAATGTGGATGATGAAATAAAAAAAGATCTACCCGCGGGTAAATCTTTACAGTTGTCGAATATGAGATATGGATGTTTATCCGTTATATTCAATTTGTTCGGTGTCAGCCTGGCTGTATGCCGGGCAAACCTCCCTGTTGCAGGAACTCATAATGAGTCCCGCTGCAAATACAACGACGATGATGATGGCTGCTTTTTTCATGGCATTGTCTTTTTATCCCGTTGCTACAAATATAAAATATATCTTCACACAAAAAAACAGGTGTGATCTATAGTAAAACTCAGCGGGATACGAAAAATTTTACCAACAGATCTTTTTTATTGATGATTCATGAATCCCTGACGCTCCAGAACATCGAGCAATGCCCTTGAAAACAATAAGTTATCTTCTTTATTATATCGAATATCGGTATAAACCTGTGCCAGGGTTTCCTTGTTATTTTCTTTGACAAATTCCCGATTAGTGTTGATTAATTCCTTGTCCCTGTAGAATTCGTTGATCTCCTTTTCACTGTAATCCCTGTATATATCCCTGTGGATCACAGCATCTAACGGCAACCTGTCTGTCAGTCCCGGCTCTTCGCCAGGATAGCCCAGTGTAACGGTGGTGACCGGAACCACACCCCGCGGAAGATCCAGGATATCAATGATTTCCCCTGCGGTATAGGTGGTGGTTCCCAGATAACATATGCCCAGATCCATGGATTCGGCTGCAATGCAGACATTCTGCGCAACCAGGAGTGCGTCGATGGCTGCTGTGAAAAAAGAGAGGAAGTTGTCATAGCCTGGTTCCGCCCTGCGAAGCATGCACCATTTGTTGAAACGGTTGAAATCAGCACAGAAAGTAAGAACCACCGGGGCTTCAACGACCATGGGCTGGTTAAAGTGACACGGGGCAAGCCGTTTCTTGATGGATCCATCGGTGGTGACAACCACGGAATAGACCTGCATGTTGCCCGTGGTCGATGCACGGGTACCAGCCTCCAGGATCTTCAGAAGCAACTCCTCGGGGATCGGGCGTTGCTGATATTTGCGGATGGTTCTGTGCTTGAATAGTAAGTCCAGCATGGATGAGAATTTTGGGCAAAAGTAACGATTAAAGAAGATTCCTGGCAAAATGCGTCTGCAAAACATGCCGAAAAATATCCTACAATGGAGACAAAAGGTTATTTTCAATGCCAAATTAACCAACCACAAACCATGATGCGCATGAAAATATTACCTGGGTCCAGATGCACGATTATTTCTGCAATCATTTTACTCATCCTGGCGGTCCATCCGGTCCGGGCAGTTGCGAAAGAGAAAAAAAAGCCGGATGAAAACAAGCCGGAGAATGTGGATCCGGTGCATCTGAAAGGATTGAAGTGGAGAAGCATCGGGCCGGCCATGACCTCCGGACGCATCGCTGATTTTGCGGTGAACCCGCAAAACCACAGTGAATGGTACGTTGCGGTCGCTTCAGGGAATGTATGGAAGACCGTCAACAACGGAACCACATTCACCCCAGTCTTCGATCAGCATGGTTCTTACTCCATGGGGGTGATCACCATGGACCCGAACAACCACAATGTACTCTGGCTGGGTACCGGGGAGAACAACCACCAGCGTGCCCTGGGATACGGGGACGGTGTCTACAGGACGGAGGACGGAGGCGAATCGTGGACCCATATGGGATTGAAGGAGTCGCGCCATATTGGCGGGATCGTAGTGGATCCCAGGAATTCCGATGTGGTATTCGTGGCGGCGGAAGGTTCGGCATGGGGACCGGGCGGAGACCGGGGCCTGTACAAGACCAGAGACGGAGGAAAAAACTGGATAAAAGTTCTTGATATCAGTGAAAATACCGGGGTGAACAATGTGTTGATGGATCCGGCGGACCCCGATTTCATGTATGCCACAAGCGAACAAAGGAGGAGACACGTTTTCACAAAAATAGGAGGCGGTCCCGAATCGGCTGTATACCGTTCCACGGACGGTGGCGATACCTGGGAAAAATCCATGTCAGGTTTGCCCGATGTGGATATCGGAGGCATGGGAATTGCAGTCTCCCCGGTGGATCATCATGTGGTTTACCTGATCGTCGAAGCCGCGGAAGGAAAAGGCGGCTTCTTCCGGTCGGAGAACCGTGGGGCTTCCTGGAAGCGGATGAGCGATCATCACAGCAGCGGACAATACTACAACGAGATCTACTGCGATCCGGTGGATGTGAACAAGGTATATTCCATGGAAACCCGCTCCAAAGTGACACTGGACGGGGGGAAGACCTGGGAAACCCTGAGCGGTGAGGACAGGCATGTGGACGACCATGCCTTGTGGATCGACCCCACCGACACCGACCATTTTCTGATCGGGGGTGACGGCGGCATTTATGAATCTTTTGATGGTGGTGGTACCTACCAGTTCAAGACCAGTCTTCCGGTTACCCAGTTCTACAGGGTCTTCGTGGACAACCATTATCCGTTTTACTATGTGTACGGAGGTACCCAGGATAACAATACCCTGGGAGGCCCGTCCCGGAACCTGAGTTCGGACGGTGTGACCAGTGAAGCGTGGGAATCCATCCTGGGAGGGGACGGCTTCTGGGTGGCCGTTGATCCGGAGGATCCCAATATCGTGTACTGCGAATCGCAGTACGGGAACATCAGCCGGTTTGACCGGCGCAGCGGTGAGAACATCAGCATCAAGCCAAGACCGCGGAAGGGGGAACTGACCTATCAATGGAACTGGAATGCTCCGCTTGTCATCAGTCACCATGCCCCTGCAAGACTTTATGCCATGGCCAACAAGGTTTTCAGATCGGACGACCGGGGCAATTCATGGGAAGTGATCAGCGAAGACCTCACTTCGCAGACCGACCGGAACAGATGGCCGGTAATGGGTCATTACTGGAGCCGGGATGCGGTGGTGAAGGATGTGTCCACCAGTCTGTGGGGGACCGGGGTAGCATTTTCCGAGTCGCGGCTGGACGAAAAACTGCTCTATGCAGGAACGGATGACGGGGTGATATCGGTTACCGAGGATGGCGGCGGGAACTGGAGGCAGGTGCGAACCTTCCCGGGGGTCCCGGAGTATACCTACGTGAGTGATTTGCTGGCGGACCGCTTCAACGGCAATGGGGTCTATGCCACCTTTGATAACCGGAAGCGGGATGATTTCAGGCCCTATGTGCTCAAAAGCACCGACAGGGGACGAAGCTGGGTGAACATCGCCGGGAACCTGCCGGAAAACGGAACGGTCCATACCATTGCGCAGGACCCGGAAGTACCCGGGCTTCTCTTCGTGGGAACGGAATTCAGTTTTTACTTCTCCCCGGACGGCGGTGAAACCTGGACGGAAATGAATACCGGCCTGCCGACCATCAGTGTGAAGGATATGGCCATCCAGGAGAGGGAGAATGACATCGTGCTGGCCACCTTTGGCCGTGGTTTTTACATCCTGGATGATTATACGCCGCTGCGTGAACTTGCAAGGAACCGGGCAATTCTGGAAAAGGATGCCCACATCTTCCCGGTGGCTGACGCGCTGATGTACATCCAGACTGGCGGGAAATACGGCCAGGGATCGAGTTTCTACAGGTCCAGGAATCCTGATTTCGGGGCCATCTTTACCTATTTTCTGAAAGAGGTGCCGGTGACCCTCAGGCAGGAGCGGCTTAAAAAGGAGAAGGAATTATTTGCAGATAAAGCGCCTATCCCGCAGCCCACCCAGGAAGCGTTGCGCAGGGAGGAGGAGGAACGGGAACCGGAACTGATATTCACCGTATACAATGAAGCAGGGGAGGAGGTAAGGAAACTGGTCCGGGAACCTGCTGCAGGTATCGGGAGGATCGCCTGGGACCTCCGCTATCCCTCCACGAACCCGGTCAATGCCCGGAATGCTGACCGGGGGCGTGCTTCGGGAAGCAGCGGACTCCTGGTCATGCCCGGCGATTACAGTGTGGATATGTCCCTTTCATTCAGGGGAGAGATCACAAAACTGGCAGACCCGGTCCCTTTCCGGGCGAAGCTGTTGCAACACGCCACCCTGCCCGCACCTGACCGGGATGCCCTGGCGGAATTCCAGCGCGAGGTTTCAGAATTTTCCAGGGTGATGACCGGCTCGCAGCAAATGGCCGGTGACCTGGTCGATAAACTGGCCGCCATCCGGGTTGCCCTGTTGCAGGCTCCCGGTGAGGAAGGATCGCTGACCAGGAGGGTGGATGACCTGGAGGCCCGGCTGAAAGATCTCCTTTATACGCTGGAAGGGCCGGAAGCCGTGGCAAGCTGGGAAGAACTTCCTCCCATGGAGATGCCCCTGAACCGGAGGTTGCGCGTGATGATCCGAACCCACTGGTCCTCCACTTCGGAACTGACACAGACCGAGAAGGACCAGCTGGCCATCCTCAGGGAAGAATTCCCGCCCCTGCTGGAGGAGCTTGAGCGGATCCATGAAGAGATCGGAGAACTGGACCGGATACTGGAAGAGATGAAAGCCCCCTGGACCCCGGGCCGGAT
>DSEO01000123.1 GCA_011056635.1 Bacteroides sp. | reverse complement strand
GGATGAACAGCCCACGGAGTTTCTCCCCGGGGGAGGTGTATTCAGGGTATATTTTGACGGTACGGAACTCTCATGGACCGTATCCAGCAGGGATGAGGAACGCAAGGTTTCCAGTGCGGCCAACGCCAGTTCAAGCTCCACAAAATGCACGTCCTCACCCAAGAAGTCAGCTTCAGTGATGGAGCCGGAGAGCATCCTGGTTTATCCGAATCCTGTTTCTGAGAAGGTATCTGTTGTCATGAAGGCAATCGAAAAATTCAGGATGGTCATTGTATATGACCTGGCAGGCAGGATTCATCCGGTCAAGTCCATAGAAAAAGGACCGGACCGGCTGGAGCTTGATCTCTCCGGATTGCCTTCCGGGCCTTATTTCATCAAGATTGTCATGGAGGACACATTGCAGATTGTCCAGGTCATCAGGAAGTAAAGGAGGGAAATGATCAAAAACATATCGTTGTGGCTTTTTTTCCTGGTATCTGCTACGGCATGGATGCATGCCCGGGATGCCCGGATCGACAGCCTGAAATCGGTTTTGGAGCTCGTAAAAACGGATACAGCAAGGGTCAATAAGCTGAACGAGATTGCATACATCGTATTCCGGACCGATTCCGATGAAGCCATCAGTTACGGTTCGGAGGCGAAACTGCTTGCCGAACAGATCGACTTCCGGAAAGGGATCGCTGAAGCCTGTAAGAATATCGGGCTCGGTTATTACATGAAGGGCAATTATTCCGAGGCTTTCCGGAACTGGGACCGTTCCCTGGAGGCTTATCAGGAGCTTGGCGACGACCAGGGCGTTGCAAACATCCTTGGAAACCAGGGCTCCATTTTTTTGACCCTGGGGCAGAATGTCCAGGCCATTGAATATTACCTGCGTGCCCTTAAAATCGCCGAACGACTGAAGGACAGTACCAGGATCGCCACCCTCCTGGTGAACATCGGATTGTTGTATTCAGAACAGCCGGGAGCCATTGACACCGCAAGGAGCTACTATCAGCGGGCGATGGCCATCGGAGAATCCATCGGGTATACAGCAGACCTGATGGGAGTGGGAATGCTGAACATGGGGGAACTCTATTTCATGGAGGAAGCATATGATACGGCGCTTTATTATTTCGAGAAATCCTTAGCCATTTTCCGGAGCAGGATAGACCTGTCCACTCCCCTCAATTTTATCGGCAGGGTCTATACCGAAAAAGGGGATTACCAGTCCGCCCTCCAATACCACACCCAGGCACTTGAAATGGCCATGAGCGAAGGCGCCATGATGGAAACGGCCAGGGGTTATCTGGGTCTGGCCTATTTATGCGACAAGCAGGAAGACCCGCGACAGGCGATAAGGTATTACGAGCAGGCAAGGTCCATTGCAGAGGAGATCGAGGCGAATTATGAACTGTCGGCGGCCTATGGCGGACTGGCATATGCCCATGCGGCCTTATCGGATTACCGGAAAGCTTTTGAGTTCCTGTCCCTGCAAAAAGACATCGACGATGAACTCTACAGGGAGGATGCAGACAACAAAGCCAATAATCTCGTATCCGCATACAGGCTGGAGAAAAAACAGGATGAGATTGAGATCCTGGAACAGCAGTCCATTATTGAACAATTAAAGAGTAAAAGACAGCGGGCTGTGCTGATGGGCACAGGAATCATCGGTCTCCTGCTGCTTTTGCTTGCCGGTGGTTTGTACAGCCGGTTCCGGTTTGTACGGAAAACCAACAGGCAGATCAAAGAGCAGCGGGATGAGATCGAATCCCAGCGCAATGAAATACAAGCCCAGCGTGACCAGTTACAAGCCCAGCATGACCTGGTGCTTAAACAGAAGGAGATGATCACCGACAGCATCAATTATGCCCAGAACATTCAATCCGCCCTTCTGCCGACAAAAACCATGATGGATGAATTGATGCCGGAATATTTTGTTCTTTTCAAACCGAAGGATATTGTGAGCGGGGACTTCTACTGGATCAAGGAGGTTCAGGACCACCTGGTCCTGGTAGGGGCTGATTGTACGGGACACGGAGTACCCGGAGCTTTCATGAGCATGCTGGGGATCACGCTTCTCAACAGCATGATCGGTGACCGGTGCTTCGATGCACCGGCGGCAATTCTGGAACAATTAAGATTGAAGGTGAAAGAAATGTTGCTGCAGGAGGGGAAGGTGGAGGAGCAGAAAGACGGGATGGATATGGCCATCGCCATTTTGAACAAACACACCAGGGAGCTTCATTATTCCGGGGCGAATAATCCCCTTTACATCATCCGGCGTAAGGATCCGGAGGCCGGTCAATCACTTGTCTCATACGCCTCTCTGGAGAACGGGGAGTTTGAGCTGTTTGAGATCAAGGGGGACAAGCAGCCGATAGGGATACACTGGGAAGAGACGGACTTCACTTCCCATTCTGTTACCCTTCGGTCAGCGGATACGATCTATGTGTTCTCAGACGGTTTCATTGACCAGTTTGGCGGAGAGAACCGCAAGAAATTCAAATCCATGAATTTTAAAAAGCTTCTGCTCTCTATCCAGAAAGAGCCGATGGAAAGGCAGCGACGAATCATTGAAGAAACCTTCGAGACCTGGCGGGGTTCAAATGAACAGATCGATGACGTCAGCGTACTGGGCGTAAGGATCTGAATTCACCATGTGGTCCCGGAGGTAAATTACCGGGCCCCGCCTGCGATAGTTTAAAAATCTATCCATAAATTAGCTTCTCCCTTCAAGGGTATCAACTATCAGGGAATCCGTTATAAAAGATACTGCCATGAATATTATCGATCTGGATCCTCAGCACGAGGAAATATATTGTGTATGCCTGGAGGACTGGAATCCGGAAGTGAAAGAAGCGGGCGACCACAGAAAATGCTGGTATCAAGAAATGGCCCGTAAGGGCCTCAGGGTCAAACTGGCACTCAATGAAAAGGAGGAAGTGGCCGGCATGATCCAGTACATTCCCATTGAACATTCCTTTGCTGAAGGTTTTGAACTGGCTGTCATCCTGTGTATCTGGGTCCATGGATACAGGAACAAAGGAGTGGGTTACCAGCGGAAGAAGGGTTACGGATCGGCATTGCTGAAAGCTGCCGAAGAGGATGCCCGGGAGAAGGGATACAAAGGAATGGCAGCCTGGGGTGTGCCGCTTCCCTTTTGGATGAGGGCATCATGGTACAGAAAGCATGGGTACAGGAAGGCGGACCAGGATGGGTTCCTGGGACCGGTGCTGCTTTGGAAGCCTTTCGAGCCAGATGCTTCAAAACCCGTGTGGATCAGGCAGCGGAAAAAACCTGAAAAAATCCCGGGACAGGTTACCGTTACAGGGATTATCAACGGATGGTGCACCGCACAGAATATGGTGTTCGAGCGGGCAAAACGCGCTGTGGAGGAGATCGGGGGGAATGTGATCTTCAGGGAGATCAGGACGGATGACAGGCAGACTTTCCTGGAATGGGGGGTCAGCGATGCGCTCTATATCGATGACAACAAGGTACAGACCGGTCCCCCTCCTTCCTATGAAAAAATCAGGAAGAAGATCACCAAATCTATTCCTCTTTCCGGGCCCCGTTAATTTTGAAAAGCTTGAAAAGTTCAACAATGACGATGGGAGCAAGTGATAACAGACCAACCGTCAACCAGTGAGCCGGGTCCATCACAGTAAGGCCGAAAGCTTCGCGAATGGACGGAATGAGGAGAACCACCAGCCCCAGGCCTGCTGAAGCCAGGATCGCTCCGATCATAGGCTTGTTGCGCATGGGATTGATCGCCAGGGATGACCTGGTATTCGAATGAAGGTTTCGCACATGCATGAGCTGGGCGAACATCAGGGTTGAGAACGCCATTGTCTGTCCCAGAATGATGCCGCCGTCACGAAGACCCAGTAAAAAGGCCACAAGCGAGAGGGATCCGATCATAAGCCCCTGGTAACTGATCCTCCAGACCATGCCCCGGGTAAGGATCCCCTTCCGCGTGCTTCTGGGTTTGCGTTGCATGATCCCTTCTTCAGCCGGATCCATGCTGAGTGCCAGTGCGGGAAGGCTGTCGGTTACCAGGTTGACCCACAAGATATGGATGGGAAGCAGCGGTATACCCAGGTTCAGAACGGAAGTGATCAGTAGCAGGAATATTTCACCTATGTTGGTTGAAAGCAGGAACTGAATGGCCTTCAGGATATTGTCATAGATCCTTCTGCCCTCCTCCACGGCCGATACGATGGTAGCAAAATTATCATCGGTCAGCACCATATCGGAGGCCTGCTTGGCCACATCGGTACCGACAATACCCATTGCCGCACCAATATCGGCCTGTTTGAGCGCGGGGGCATCATTGACCCCGTCGCCTGTCATTGCTACTACCTGGTCCTGTTTCTGCCATGCTTTCACGATGCGGACCTTGTGCTCGGGGGCAACCCGTGCATACACAGAATATCTGGAAACATTTTCCGCAAATTCGCGCTCGTCAAGCCGTTCCAGTTCGGTTCCTGTAATGGAAAGATCTCCTTCCCTGTAAATGCCTATCTCGCGGGCAATGGCCATGGCAGTATTCTTATGGTCGCCCGTGATCATGACGGGACGGATCCCGGCCATGTTGCATTTTTCCACCGCATCGATGACCTCAGGCCTGGCCGGGTCTATCATTCCGATAAAACCGATAAATATGAGGTCATTTTCAAGGTCTTCCAACTTTTCACTCCGGGGCATACCGGGAAGCTCCCTGTAAGCCATGGCCAGAACCCGCAATGCCGAATCAGCCATTTCGATATTGGCCCTGCGGATCTGCTGTTTGTCGTTTTCCGTGATCGCTCTTACTTCCCCGTCGATAACTATTTCACTGCATACATCCAGTACCTCTTCAAGCCCTCCCTTCATATTGATCCTTGTCCGGTTGCCTGACAGGCGGTTCACGGTTGTCATGCGTTTTCGCTTCGAATCAAATGGGACTTCCGCCACACGCGGATGCTGCGCTTCATGGTCATGTTTATGGATGCCGTACCTGATCCCCAGATCAAGCAGGGCAGTTTCGGTGGGGTCCCCGGTATATTCAGGGTTGCCCTCCTCATTCATCCGAACGGTGGCATCCGTGCATAATACGGATATGGAGATCAGCCTTTTTTCCTCATCATTCATTGGGCGCCCAGGGGATTGCCTGTCCAGATCGGACCGCGTATGATTGACATAGGACTGCACCACGGTCATTTTATTCTGCGTGAGGGTTCCGGTCTTGTCGGAACAGATCACACTGGCACTGCCAAGGGTCTCCACCGAAGGCAGTGTGCGGATGATCGCATTCCGTTTTACCATTCTCTGCACTCCGATGGCCAGCACCACGGTTGAAACAGCGGGAAGACCTTCCGGAATGGCTGCTACGGCCAGACTGACGGCGGTCATGAACATGCTCATCACGGAATTGCCGTACAACACTCCCACCAAAAAGATCACCACGCAGATAGTGAGTGCTGCTATTCCCAGTATTTTACCCAGGTGGGCGAGACGCCGGCTCATGGGTGTCTCCGTGTCCACAGTCTGCTGTAGCATATCGGCAATCTTCCCGACCTCGGTTTGCATGCCTGTCGCGACAACGATCCCCCGTCCCCGGCCATAGGTCACCATTGCGCCGGAAAAAGCCATATTTGTCCGGTCACCGATCGCAATATCTTCTTCAGCAAGGGGTTCCGTCTGTTTTTCAACAGGAACGGACTCACCGGTCAGTGCCGATTCCTGGGTCTTCAGGTTTACCGATTCAATCAGTCTCAGGTCAGCGGGGATGATCGCCCCGGTTTCCAGGATCACGATATCGCCGGGAACCAGTTCCCTGGATGGTATTTTGTTGATTTCCCCGTTCCGAAGCACCGCGCTGAAGGGGGCCGCCATGGTTTTCAGTGCTTCCAGGGAGGATTCAGCCTTTTTTTCCTGGAAGGCTCCGATCAGGGCATTGATCACCAGGATACCCATGATGATGAAGGTGTCGATCAATCCGTGTCCTTCCAGCACCCCGACCACTCCCGAAATGACTGCAGCAATCAGCAGGATGATGATCATAAAGCTCTTAAACTGGGCAAGGAACATCCGAACAAAGGATTTTTTTCCTTTTGTGATCAGTTGATTGTACCCGTATTTATTGAGCCGCTCCTTTGCTTCTCCGGCAGAAAGACCTTCTCCGGGTCTGACATCCAGCTGAGCATATACTGTCTCAGCATCCTGTTTATAATATTGTTCCATGCATGAATTGCATTTAATCCGGGAATTCATGATAAGTCTTATAACCGGGATCGATCTCCTTCAGGAGTTCCATGGACCGTTCCCACAGCTTTTTTCCCGCTTCAGGATCATAGACCTTGGGATCCATTTTTTTGGGATTGAACATGTGCAGGTACTCACCGGTGGTCCCGGCATAATCCGGGGAAAGGGCCATATAAACTACCGGCCGGGCTGCTTTTGCTGGCGATTTGAATACAATGGTGAAAATCCCCTTCAGGATCATGCGGAGCAGCCAGGGCGCCTCCTTGACGATGTTGGAGTTGACCGGGCCGGGACAGATCAGATTGATACTGACGCTCACACGGTCTGGATTGATCCTTCGGGACAGTTCAATGGCATAGGTGTTCAGGACCAGCTTGAAGTAACTGTAATTGGAGATTGCCTTGGAAACCCCGTAATCAAAGTACCGGCCGAATTCATCATAATCGATAGACGTGGCTCCCTGGTGGGAATCGCTGGAAATGAAGATGATCCTGGGTGGAGTTTTTCCAACAGAACTGTTTTCATGCGAAGGGTCGTGTTTCTGGGGCCGAATAACAGAATTTTGCAGCAACAGGTTTGTCAGGACCACATTGGCGAGGTAATTGACCAGGAACATCTCATCCTGACCAGAAGGAGTCTTCCTTGATTTTGGCAGTGTCGTGGCCGCATTCAATATGCAGATATCAATGGTAATCTTATCATGAACCAGTGATTCAACGAAGCGGTGAATGGAACCGAGATCGCTCAGATCCAGGAACCGCATTTCCACCCGGTCAGATCCCGAAAGTTCTTTTACCTGTTCACCGGCTTCCGGGATCCTGCTTCTGCAGGCCATGATCGCCCTTGCCCCGCGTTTTGCGAATTCCGTTGCCAGGGCAAAACCAAGTCCCGAAGTGGCCCCTGTGATAAGGACGGTCATACCGTCCGCACGCGCTTGCTCCGTGTACCTGTCTTCAAGCTGCTGCTTTGAAAAGAAATCCCTGATCCCGGCCAGTGAGGCTACCACCGGGTTTGTAAACCTGCCTTCAGCCATCATTCAATCAATCCAGTGAAGATAATCATTCAAACCTTCCTGTAAAAGACACCCCTTTCCTGGCGGACCGGACGGATCAGCGATTCTGCTTCCAGCACATCCAGGTACTTGTTGACCTCGTTCAGGTGCAGACCGAGAATGGCGGCCAGGTCCTCCGCCGTACAGGGTCTTCGTGAGATGGTCTCCAGAATGGCTGTCTCGGTATCCTCGCGATAGGCTCTGATATCTTTCCGCTGCAGGGGATTGGAGATGATCTTCACCCGGTCAAGTTTCCAGTAGTCCACGATCTGCTGCAGGCTGTTACGGCTGGCGGGATGCAGATCCGCTTCGGTGCCCGGCCTGTCCAGGGTGTTCAGCTGGATCCGGTCCGGACGGATCCCTTGAAAAGCCGCTTTGAGCGCATCCAGCTCGTTGTTATGATCGTTATATCCCGGGATGATAAAAACCTCCAGCCAGATCTCTCCCCTGAACACCTCCCTGAAAGCTACCAGTCCTTGGATGTAATCCCGGAGGTTCAATTCCGGGGGCGGCCGGTTGATCTTTCGGAAGGTCTCTTCAGTGGCCGCATCCAGGGAAGGCAGCACCACATCGGCATCCAGTAGTTCGTTCCTGACAGATTCCATGTGAAGCAGGGTGCCGTTGGTAAGAACCGCCACCGGTATGCCTGGTTTGTGTTGCTTAATAAAATGCAATACGTCACCGATCCGGATGTTGAGTGTGGGCTCCCCGGAACCTGAAAAGGTAATATAATCGGGATCCGGATTGTGTGTAAAATAATGTTCCAGTTCTTCGGTGACCTTCCTGTAGAGGATGTATTCCTTCCGGTCCAGGGTCAGCCTGGTGGTAGGTCCGCATTCACAGTAGACGCAGTCCAGGGAACATACTTTGTGTGGCACCAGGTCCACCCCCAGGGACATGCCCAGCCGTCTCGAGGGTACCGGTCCGAATAGATATTTATACATGGAGCAAAGCTATTTTCTGCAATTCATTTTGTAAACAAAGAAAAATGATAAGAGGATCATAAAGGTAAACAATATGAAGAAAAGCCGGAATCCGGACCGTTCTATGATCCATCCTCCGAGCAGCGGGAAGAGGGCCGTAAGCATGTTCCCTGCTCCGGCAATCCCGCTGTAGATGGCCCTGTTCTCGTTTCCTGAAATTTCCAGCAAAACCCCGTTCATGGAAATGGTATATGCTGCGAACACCACACCGCCCGCCATGAACAGGAACCTGAATGGGGGCATGGCATCTGAGAACAGCAGGATCAGCGGAACAACAAGGGCCAGCATTGCATTTCCGTAGAGCAGGTAACGGTATTTGAATTTTTTGGAAAAAAGAAACAGCAAAACACCGATGGCAACGGTCCCCAGTACCTTGTAGAACAGGTAAAGACCTGTTTCATGGCTGTGGGTGTGGAACACCTGTTTTGAATAAAGCAACACGAAAGGCAGCAGGGTGATGCTGATCCCCATGGTATTTACCCAGCCAAGGAAATAGCCCAGCCGTTTATTCCTCCGCAATTCATCGGTCATGAGTGACCAGAAATGTTTGAGATTATTGACGGGCATTTTTGAAGGGACTTTTTCCTTCAGGTTCCAGATGCCCAGAGAAGCCACGAACAGGGCCGTGAAACCGATAAAGAATATCCAGGCATAGTTTACCGGGAAGGTTTTCATGATGAGCACCTTTCTCGCCAGAAGCGCCGACAGGAGCAGTACCGATCCCGTCACAGCCTGTTTGATGGAAAAAAAGACTTTTCTTGCGGATGGGAGAACGGACTTTCCCAGAATATCGGTATAACTCACATTGGCAAATGCCCCTCCCATGGAAAAGGCCGCAACCAGAATGAATATCAGCCATATCCTGGTTTCTCCCCGTAAACTGTTTGAAAAACAGAGCATTAATCCCATCAATAAAAGGGAAATGATCCGGCCATTGATCCCGATCAGCAGAAATTTCTTCTTATATGAATAATTGCTGATGAAAGGAGCAAACAGCAGCTGTGTTAGTCTTGCTCCACCCAGCATGATAGCAGTCATGAATCCCACATGGATACCGTTCCCCCCGGCCTCGATCAGCATGGCGGGCAGGATCGTGTCCACATCCATGAAGTTCTGGGCAAGCGCCAGGAATGTGGCATGCCAGAGGAATGAATAATAGTTATGCCTGGAAGTATCCCGGGAGAGGGTCATGTGTTGATTCCTTTCAGAACGATATCGTCCACGCGCACATCCAGGTCGCCCGCAATGACTTTGCACTTGGCCTTCAGCAGGAAGAACACCGGGCGGTTGACCTCCGACAGGGCTTCATAGTTGCCCTGGCCTTTGCTGATGATCAGGTCTGAATGCTCAAATTTTTCCAGGAACAGGGCGTTGCAGAATCTTAAAATGGCGCCCGGTGCCGTGGACCCGGAGGAAATGATTTCTGCCACATCGCCGATCCCCGAGGCAATCGCATCTTCCATGGTCACATCATTGATCACCGGAATATCCCGTACGGCATAGGTCACCGGTTTGCCAAGCTCCTCGATCAGGATCCGGTCAAAGACCGATTCCCCGGCATTGTCGCCGATATACAGAACAGATGAAGTGTTGTCCAGGTGCTTTCTGAAAGCGGCATAGTCAAAAATGGCAAAATCCTGGTTCATGATTTTCCCGATCTCGTCTGTGAGTACGAATTGCCGGCGGACCCCCAGATCGATCAGATTCCCCGCTATGGCCAGGCGGATGGCCGCCAGGAGCCTGTCGTCCGCTTCATCGATCATCTTTTTCAGTTCGGGAACCAAATCCAGCGCCTCCTGGATGCTCGATTGCTTCACGGATTTGTACGGATCCTCCACACCGGTGAGTTCCCTTACTTTCCGGTAGATAACTTCCCCGGTTTCAGGAGGGGTATGTTCCATGGGGATATCTTTGATCATGCATCCCACGACGTCCAGCAGCTCTTTGATCTTTTTTTCATCATCCGTGGCCATCCGGCCCGCCCGCAGGGCCTGGTCAAGAAAACAGGGATAACAATCGAGAAAAGTCTTCATTTGCCTATATATGAGCCGAATAGTGCGAAGGATTGACCAGTTCCCGGTATTTGATAACGACTTTCTTGAAATCTTCCCAGGTATCACGTTTCAGGGCTGGATTTCTCAGAAGTGCGGAGGGGTGGAAAACAGGCATAGCCAGGCGGCTCTCCCACTCAATCCAGGTCCCCCTTAATCTGGTGATCTTCATATCCTGACCGATGAGGCTTTTCAGTGCAGTAGACCCCAGGAGGATCAGGATATCCGGATTGACCATATCGATCTGCCTGACAAGGTAAGGCATGCACGCTTCTCTTTCCTCCCGTGAAGGTTCCCTGTTCCCCGGGGGCCTGCATTTGACAATGTTGCTGATGAAAACGTGGTCTTTGCGGGTAAAGCCGCATGCGGCCAGGATCTTATCCAGCAATTGACCGGACCTGCCTACGAAAGGTCTCCCGATACGGTCCTCGTCCGCGCCGGGGGCCTCACCAATGATAAAAACCGGGGCCTGGATGTTGCCCTCCCCGAAGATCACATGGTTCCTTGTTCTGGCCAGACCGCATTTCTGACACCCCAGCACTTCTTCTTTCAATTGGTCGAAGGGTGACTGCCCGGGATTGTATTCGCTCATGACAATGTATGTTGTGTTTCTTTGATCGCTTCGATCACAACAAAACTGCCCCTGCCGTATCCTTTTAAGGGTTCCTGTACCGTTTTGACCTGGTCCAGTTCCCCGAAAACGGTCTGGTAAATCTCCCCGATCCCGAATCCTGTTTCTTCAAGCATTTTGATCAACTCCCCGGTGCTGAAAAAAACCGCATCCCTGTAAAAAACACTTTCTTCC
>DSEO01000126.1 GCA_011056635.1 Bacteroides sp. | reverse complement strand
CGCACTTCCCTTGGTGGAAAAGCTCAACATGGCGATGCGGGGTTCGAATCCCAGGATGGAACGGGTTGTTTTGGCGGTGGCCACTGCAATTTGAGCCAGCTGCTTGTCATCCGGATCCGGATGGACCGCACCGTCTGCAAATACGACTACCCCTTGTTCTCCGAAGGATTGATCCTGCAGGATCATGATGAAGGCCCCGGAGACAATGCTGATGCCGGGCATGGTTTTCACGATCTGGAATGCCGGACGCAGCACATCACCGGTGGCATTTCTTGCTCCCGCTACCTCACCGTCCGCATCCCCCGCCTTGATCATCAATACGCCCAGGTACAGGGGATCCTTTACAAGCCGGGACGCCAGTTTCATGGTCATGCCCTTCTCCTTTCTGAGTTCATACAACAACTCGGTATACTCCTGCTTCTTTGGATGGTCCTCGGGATTGATGATGGTAGCATGACCCAGGTTCTTCAGCCCGTACTGCAATGCCTTCTTATCAACTTCCGCCGGGTCTGCGATCAGGGTTACCTGGCAGAGATTTTCCCTGATGATGGCATCCGCAGCCATCACGGTGCGCTGTTCGTCTCCTTCGGGAAACACGATGCGCTGACTGTTCAGCTGCGCATGTCTTCTTATTTTTTCAATTAAATCCATTGATTATCAATAATTTGATTAAGTGATCATTGATCCTAAAGGTAATTAAAAAAACGGAGCCAGATCTCCGGCCCTGGCGAATTTCTCCATATTGTATAGCATCTTTTTTCAAAGATCCCGCCCCCGGTCATGCTTGCCTGGGAGGACTTCCATGGAAGCCGGGATTACCATTTCACGGACTTTTCTATATTTGTTGATTTATTCATGATATCTTACGGAATGAGCAACCGGTTACGGAATGCCAACCCGGAAAGACTGAAAGCACAGATATACACATGTCATACGTTGAGACAGGCGCAGATACAGAGGAATCTGGGATATGCGCAGGACATTTCGATGCATTAAGGGCCAGGCTGGATGGGGAACTGCATACGGACCAGGTCCGGCTGATCCTTTATTCCACCGATGCCTCGGATTACAGGGAGCGACCACTGGCCGTGGCATATCCCCGCCATGAAAATGATATCCGGGAACTGGTCCGTTTCGCCGCCAGGGAGAACGTGACCCTGATCCCGCGGACTGCCGGCACTTCCCTGGCCGGTCAGGTGGTCGGGAACGGGATCGTGGTGGATGTGTCCCGGCATATGACGGAGATCCTCGAAGTGAACGAAAAGGAACACTGGGCCCGGGTACAGCCCGGGGTGATCCTGGATGAACTGAACCTTGCCCTGAAATCAACCGGACTGTTTTACTGTCCTGAAACATCCACGTCGAACCGTAGCATGGTCGGGGGGATGGTCGGTAATAACGGCTGCGGACTGCATTCCCTCATCTACGGGACCGCCCGCGACCATACCATTTCCCTGCGGGCGGTACTGAGTGATGCCACGGTAGCCGAGTTCGGTCCCCTGGATGAGGCCGGACTGCAGAGAAAGCTTGCAACGGAGGGTCTGGAAGGGGAAATTTACAGATCGCTCCATGATATCCTTTCCGATCGTTCCAACCAGCAGTCCATCAACGAGGAATTTCCGGATCCCGGAGTGGTGAGGAGAAATACCGGCTATGCACTGGATGAATTGTTGAATTGTGCTCATTTCCGCGGAAAGAATGCCAGGTATCCCGATTTCAATCTCTCCAGACTCATTGCCGGATCGGAAGGAACCCTGGTCTTCATGACCGAAGTGAAAGTGAACCTGATTCCCCTGCCTCCCGACCACAAGGCGCTGGTCCCCATCCATTGCAATTCCGTGATGGAAGCGATACGGGGGAACCTCATCGCGCTGAAGCATCAACCGGCCGCAGTGGAACTGATGGACAACACCATCCTGGAATGCGCAAAACAGAACATAAACCAGCGAAAGAACCGCTTTTTCCTGAAAGGCGATCCGGGAGCCATTTTGATGGTCGAATTCATTGAACAAGATGAAGCTGTGATCCGGGAGAAAATCGCTTCCATGGAAAAAGAGATGCGGGAAGCGGGTCTGGGGTATCATTTTCCGGTTGTGACCGGAAAGGATATATCCAGGGTCTGGGCCTTGCGAAAAGCGGGACTGGGAGTGCTTTCCAATCTCCCGGGCGACGGGAGGCCCGTATCGGTCATCGAGGATACGAGCGTGCATGTGGAAAAGTTGGAGGATTACATTACCGAGTTCGATCAGTTGATGGAACGTTACCAGCTGAGTTGTGTCTACCATGCCCATATATCCGTGGGAGAGCTGCACCTGAGACCCATTCTTAACCTGAAGGATCCGAAAGATGTGCAGCTGTTCCATGATATTGCCCTGGAAACCGCGAAGCTGGTAAAAAAATACAGGGGATCGCTGAGTGGTGAACACGGGGACGGACGGTTGCGGGGCGAGTTCCTGAGGCTGATGGTGGGGGACCGGAATTACGGGCTGTTCAGACAGGTGAAGGAAACGTTTGACCCCGGCCGCAGGTTCAACGCAGCCAAGATCATCGATACGCCGCCCATGAACACATTCCTCCGGTATGATCCGGGCTATGTGAGGCCGGAATACCAGACCTATTATGATTATTCGCGTGAGGGCGGGTTCATGAAGCTCATAGAGAAATGCAACGGCTCGGGCGACTGCAGGAAGACAGAGGTGACCGGGGGTACCATGTGTCCGAGTTACATGGCCACCCGGGATGAATACAATACCACGCGAGCCAGGGCCAATGTAATGCGGGAGCTGCTTTCCAAACCGGTCACAAAGGATCCCTTTAACAGGCAGGAGATCTATGATGTACTGGATCTTTGCCTTTCCTGCAAAGCCTGCAAGGCAGAGTGCCCTTCCAGCGTGGATATGGCCAAACTGAAGGGCGAGTTTATGCAGCACTGGTACGATCACCATCCGGTGCCCATGCGTACCAGGCTGATCGCGGAAATCTCAAGGATAAACAGCCTGGGAATGCTGGTCCCGTGGTTGTTCAATTTCGTTGTGACCACCCCTTTCACTTCGACCATGCTGAAGAGGATCCTGGGATTTGCCACGGATAGGAGCATTCCCACACTCGGGAATGTCACGCTCCGAAAGTGGGCGAAGAGACACCTGGAGTCGCTGAACAAGAGTCTGCCAGACGATGCTCCCGAGGTAATTCTCTATGTGGATGAATTTACCAATTACAATGATACCCACCTGGGGATCACAACCATCAGGCTCCTGAACAGAATCGGCATAAAAATTCTGATCCTCAAACATCCAGTCAGTGCCAGGACCTACATTTCAAAGGGACTGCTGAAGAAAGCAAAAAAGATCGCACGGAAAAACGTGGCGCTGCTCGCCGACCATGTTTCGGAATCAAGACCGCTCATTGGAATTGAACCATCGGCCATCCTGGGTTTCAGGGATGAGTTTCCCGACCTGGCAGGACCCGATCTTGCAGAGAAGGCGAGAAAGCTTGCTTCCCACAGTTATACCGTGGAGGAATATCTGGCAAACACCTATGAAGCGGGCCGGTTTGACCGCTCCCTGTTCCATAGGCGGAATGTCCGCCTGAAGCTTCACGGACACTGTCAGCAGAAGGCCATGGCCAGTACGGCCCCGACCATGAAACTGCTTTCCATTCCGGAAGGATACAGTGTTGAGGAAATTCCTTCAGGGTGCTGCGGGATGGCCGGTTCATTCGGGTACGAGAAAGAACACTATGAATTATCGATGAAGGTGGGCGAACTGGTACTGTTCCCTGCAATAAGAAATGCAACGGAAGAGACACTGATCGTAGCACCCGGGACCAGTTGCAGGCACCAGATCCGTGATGGGACAAAACGCAGGGCACTTCACCCGGTAGAGGTGTTGTACGAGGCGCTGGTGTGAGGTTGTGCCAAATAATACTTGCCTGAACGATGTTAAAGAAATTACCACTGTGGGCGAAAATTTTCCTGGGAATGGGACTGGGAGTCCTCTGGGGACTGATCGCCGTATGGGTAGAGTGGGAGGCATTCACCATCGACTGGATCGAACCCTGGGGCACCATTTTCCTCAAACTTCTGAAAATGATCGCAGTACCCCTGATTTTCGTGTCACTGGTAAAGGGAATATCAAGCCTGACGGATATCACCAAACTATCCAGGATCGGGTACAAGACCATTCTGATTTATCTCATTACAACTGTGTTCGCCACTACCGTCGGACTGACCCTCGTCAATGTGGTGAAACCCGGCGGGGTTTTTCCGGAAGAGAAACAGGAGGAATACAGGCAGAAATTCAGCGGACAGATAGAGCTCAGACAGGAGTCGGCCAGGGAAATTGAGGAACGTTCACCCCTGCAGTTTTTCGTGGATACGGTGCCCGATAATATTTTTCTTGCCGCGGGGGATAACTCCAAAATGCTTCAGATCATCTTCTTTGCCATCCTGTTCAGCCTTGCCCTGGTGCTTGTTCAGGGGGAGAAAACCCAGTTGGTCATGGATCTTTTCGATGGCTTGAATGATGTGATCCTCAAAATGGTAGATCTGATTATGCGGTTTGCACCGATCGGGGTTTTTGCACTGATGGCCGCACTGGTGGTTGATTATTCAGGTGACGTGGGAATTTTTACTGCGCTGGGTATGTACATGCTCACGGTAGCCTTCGGGCTGATGTTCCTTATTATTATATTTTATCCGCTGGTGATCAGGATCTTTGCAGGGATCAGGATCAAGGACTTTCTGAAGGGTATTCTCCCTGCACAGCTGGTGGCCTTTACCACGAGTTCCAGTGCCGCCACGCTGCCGGTCACCCTCAAACAGGTGATCAACGAGTTCCGGGTTTCACGGCCCATCGCCAATTTTGTGCTTCCGATCGGAGTAACCATCAATATGGATGGAACCAGCTGTTATCAGGCCATAGCAGCAGTTTTTATTGCCCAGGTATTCGGAATTGACCTGACCCTGACACAACAGCTGACCATCGTGCTTACCGCCACCCTGGCCTCCATCGGGACACCCGGGATCCCCAGCGGGAGCATTGTGATGCTGATCATCGTCCTCAATTCTGTCGGGCTTCCCGTGGAAGGGCTCGCCCTGGTCATCGGGGTGGATCGCCCCCTCGACATGCTTCGCACCGTGGTGAATATCACGGGGGATTCCACTGTTGCCTCCATGGTGGCCCGTTCAGAGAATGAGCTGGGGTATCATGATCCTGTGGAACCTGCATAAAGCCAGCAATTTCCGCCTTTTGAACGCTTCCACGGGCGCTATTTTTGCGTTCATGCCGTATCCTGCAGGGAAATATTCGCCTGTGCAGCAGGAAAGACATCCCTCATGCAGGGGCAGGGGACCTGGCTCAGTAGGTTGGTATATCCGGATAAAACCCATCCAGAAATACATTGACAAATGTAAAAGAAATCGCACCTGTTACATATGTCACCAAGGAGTCAACAACCAAATAATTTACATGTGTCTACAAATAACCGCATGTTTACTATTTACAAATGTCTACATAATATAACATGGTTACATATTGTAAGTTGTAGTTAATATACTACTAGTTACCAGTTATTTATCTATATTATTTGATTTACTTGTTGCATCAATCGGTACAGATTGAACCGTATTCCCGTTATAAATTGTAAGTATAAAATTATAATATGATATATATCAGTTATATACGACTTATATCTCACTCATTGCTTCAATCAGAGTAAAAAACGGGCTTTTTCCTGGTCTTTTCTTTATTTCAAAGGGATTCGAAGGCCTCCAGGAAACCCTGAAAGCTCCCTGTTTTCTATATTACAGGATGTGATAATGAATATAAATGGAAGATGTTATATCTATATAAAATGCGTTTCAGGTAATGCTGCATGCAATGCTGATCATCCCAGCGGAAATAATCAATTTTCGTTATAGACTAAATAATATTACAAATGTGAATTATCGTAATTAACATATGGCAACTATTGATTTATTACATTTGTAAATAAACAATCATCATGAAAGATCGTCTGATTCAGCTTCTCGACCTGGAACAGCTGACTCCTTCCAAATTCGCAGATCTGATCGGCGTGCAGCGAAGCAGCATATCGCACGTTTTATCCGGCAGGAATAATCCGAGTTTCGATTTTCTGCAGAAAACGCTGCGGTCTTTTCCTGGTTTGAATGCGGAATGGCTGATGCTCGGCAAGGGAAAAATGTACGAACATATGGGCCAGACGGGCCCGGCTACCCTGTTTGACAGTGCGCCATCCGCAAAGGAAACGGATAACCGGTTCGAAGCAGAGGCAGGGGCGGAGGACCGGCAGGAACGGGAAGACAGGTTTTTACAGGGGGGTAAGAAGGAAGTGGAGGAACAAGTGCAACAACCCGCCGGGGATCAGGCGTCGGAAATTCAGGGAAACCAAACTGCAAAACGGATCGTGAAGGTGATGATCTTATATGATGACGATACCTTCAGATCTTTCGAGCCATCCCTGTAGAATTCTGTGTATATTTGCGGTTAAAAATCGGATGTACCGTCTATTCATCAGGCCCTTACTTTTTCTCCTTTCACCCGAGACCATACACCACATCCTGGTTTCCATGCTGAAGATCTTATTCAGGATCCCGGGTGTGCGCTGGTTCTGCAGCAGGCTCTTTGTGCTGAATGACAAAAGGCTGGAGACCGAGTTTTTGGGAATGCACTTCCGGAACCCGGTGGGACTAGCGGCCGGTTTTGACAAAAATGCAGAAGTATTCAATGAACTGTATGCCTTCGGATTCTCGTTCATCGAAGTGGGAACCATCACACCAAAGGGACAACCCGGAAATCCAAAACCCCGCAGTTTTCGCATACCGGCGGACCGGGGACTGATCAACAGGATGGGCTTTAACAACCTGGGCGCGGAGGCAGCCGTATCCAATTTAAGCCGCAGGAGGCCCAAATCGCTCATTTTAGGGGGAAATATCGGTAAGAACACCCAGACCCCCAACCAGCAGGCAGCAGCCGATTATGAGGCTGTATTCAGGGCGATTCACGATCATGTGGATTATTTTGTGATCAATGTCAGCTGTCCCAATATATCCGATCTTCACATTCTCCAGGACAAGGATTTTCTGGAATCCATCCTGAAGCGGATCCTGGAAGTGCGCAGTGAATTTCGCTCTGTTAAGCCTGTCCTGCTGAAGATCTCACCCGATCTGAACAACCGGCAGCTGGATGATACCATCGGGGTGGTATCCAGGCTGGGACTGGACGGGATCGTGGCCACCAATACGACGATTACACGCAACGGGCTCAGGACCAGTCCGGAAAAGCTTGATGCCATCGGAGAAGGTGGTATGAGCGGTGCCCCAATCACTGAGAGAAGCCTGGAAGTTGTGAAATACATTACCGAGAAGACCGGGGGCAGGATGCCCGTCATTGCGGTTGGCGGCATCATGAATGTCACGGATGCCCTGAACATGATCCGGGCCGGTGCCTCGCTTATCCAGCTGTATACCGGGTTCATTTATGAAGGGCCGGCCCTTGTCAGGAAGATCAACAGGGCGATTCTCAAAGCGTGCATCCGGCAAGGCAACTCTTCGTATCAGTAAGGATTCCCGGCGGGTGATTCCCCGGGCCACTCGATCATCCTTTCGACCATCTGGTTCCCGGGGACCGGCAGTGCATGGAATTCCGATGGGGCTGCCACTGCTTTTTTGGCCGGTAACACCACACCAACAATCTCCTGCAGCGCCGCTCCGAGCAATGGATCATCCTGACTGCCGAATGGTTTTGCGTACAACAGGTTTTCCTTCACAAAAATATCCGGTGCCAGTCCGTCCACAAAATCTGTAAAACCTTCGGCATTGGCATATTTCACGATGATGGGCTGCATGGCCCAGCTGTGCCTTTTGGGATCTTCAAAATCTTCGATGGTGGTGGATCCGTAACACTTGCCATAGGTGGTATCTCCGATGTGAACCACATCGGTATAGGGGTAAAGACCGGTGATAAGAGACTCACTGGCAGAGGCGGTCACATCCGTGGTCAGGACAAATACCTTGGAAAGATCCAGATTCAGGTCGCTTTGGGGAAGTTGAATCACCAGCTGCCGGGACGCTTCCCCGTCAGCTTTCCCGTCCCCGTCCAGGTCATATTCCCTCCAGAAGTCATTGTAAAGATCATTCCACTCCAGCTTCACAAAGGTTTCTCCGCGGCTCATGGCCGAAAAGGGTGCAAGCGTGCTGGCGATGTAAGCGGAAAGATCAAGGCTTCCTCCGGGATTGTACCGGAGATCCACCACCACATCGGATACACCCGCTGATTTGAACGTTTCAAACATTCCGTTCAGTTCGACCAGCCACTCGCCATTTTCTCCCTCTGTGAACTGTGTGTAGACGAAATAACCCACTTTTTTGCCTTCAACCTGGATTACCTCCCGGTACACCACCGGATTTTTATTCAGTTTTACGGCGGTCAGGGTGATGCTCCTGCCGTCGGGGATGATCCATGAACCGTTCCAGGTGGCAAAATCGAATGTGGCCGTGGTCTGGTTATACAGGGGATAATAATTATCCACAGTCAGCGCCTGGCCGTTTATGGCATGGATGATATCACCCCTGGCAATCCCTGCGTCTGCCGCCGGGGATCCCGGAGTTACATATTCCACAATGCTGATAACCTGTGTATCCGAGATCAGTCCCGGCCGGGCTGACATGCCTGTGGAGAGCTCGATACCCTTGAACATGTCCGCCAGTGCCTGGTAGTCATCCACGATCCACGAATCCCGGTCCTCCTCATACAGCAGGTCGTAAAAGAATTTTTCCGGATCCGGCTGGATATCGGGATCCATGTCGGGAATATATTCTTCCCAGAGGTACACCTCATTCATCCCTTCCCAGATCCAGTTGTTGATGATTTTGACTTCATTGGAAATAATCGGATCTTCTTCATCTTTCGGACAGGAGGTCAGAAAGATCAATCCGCCGATAAAAAACGATATGAGAATTGTCTGCTGTTTCATGGTCTTCAAAATTATGAAAATCCATCTACAATCTGTATGAAGTATTACCTAACAACTGCAATTGTGTTTGTTTTATTATTCCCCATGAACAATGTTTCAGTTTGCTCCGTTGTTAAGATAAAGTAACCATTGTAAAAATCCATGATCGCAATCACGCTGGAAATATTCATGGTGCTGACCCTTATCTCAGCCCTTCAATGCACGCGGGGAAGGCTCCCCGGTGATTCCGTTCAGCCTCTTGCGACCCTGGGTCAGCATGATACCATTCCCCGCCAGCATCCGGCTTTTCATGAAAGGATGGATGAACGGGAGCGTCTGGTCAGGGAGGGCATTGAGCATTATCCCTACCAGCCTGTGCGTGATCAAGGCGTCCTTGAAGCCATGAGGCGTGTGCCCAGACATGCATTCGTGCCGGAGGAGTACCAGCGGCAGGCCTATCAGAACAGTCCGCTGGTGATCGGTTACAACCAGACCATCTCCCAGCCGTTCATCGTGGCCCATATGACCGAATTGCTGGAACTGGAACCGGATCATAAAGTGCTTGAAATCGGTACCGGAAGCGGGTACCAGGCTGCGGTACTGGCAGAGCTTTGCAGTGAAGTCTATACCATCGAGATCATCCCGCCCCTGGGACGCCGGGCGGCAGCGTTACTGGAGGAACTGGGTTATGACAACGTGATGGTCAGGATAGGGGACGGGTATGAGGGTTGGCCGGAATATGCGCCCTTTGACCGCATCGTGGTGACCTGTGCACCCGATGATATTCCCCAGCCGCTTGTGGATCAGCTGATCCCGGGGGGACGCATCGTGATTCCCGTGGGGAAAGCCAACCAGATCCAGTACCTGGTGGTGGTCACCAAGGATGAAAACGGAAGGATCAGACAACAACGGCAATATCCCGTCCGCTTCGTACCCATGACCGGCAAGGCCTCCCAATGATAACTCCCGTATCCCGGTTATGTTGCCTGATCGCACGGTCGTTCAGTGGTACACAATGCTCAGGGCCAGGTACCGGTAACCGTCAGTGTTGCGGAACTGTCCGTTCGGGATGATCCCGTGATAGTACCTCACATAAAACCCGATATTCCGGCCGGCGCCTCCTGAAACATGTTCCCAGCCCAGATAGAGATTCAGGTTCCATGACCTCGCTTCCGGAATAGGGCTGTCGTAACTGAATTTCAACCGGTTGTATATTTCTGCCGAAAAGACCTGCATCCATTTCGGGGAACAGAGAAAACCTTTCGTGCGCTGCAGATTCAGCTGCATGAAATATGTATAGTTCTTCAGGCTGGGGGCAACCGCGTTGCCTTTCGTTTCGAGGCTGTCCGCGCTGTAATACCCCCCGGCATAGTTCCAGAGCCGTTGAAATCCGGCTTTCGCTGACAGAAGATTTGTTTTTATGGTTCCGGGGTCATTGATCACCGCGGCAATTTCCCATGCCTCGTAAGAAACATTGATTCTTCTGAAGCCGGGTATGTCATGGTAACCATGCAGCGCAAATTCGTCTCCCAGGTGGGTGCTTTCATGAAAGACCGGAATCAATATAAATCCGAAGTTTTTTATATGCCTGTAATCCAGATCTTTCAACATGCCTGCCTGGAGACCGAAGAAATAATCGGTATTGATTACCGGAGCCGTTGTTTCTTCGAACATATCGATCAGCAGCACATTTCCCAGAAATCCGCCCGCACTGAACCTGATCTTCTTCTGAGGGTTCGCCAGGTAGAGTAAGGGCAATGTGGTACCCAGGTGAACCTCCATAAAAGGTCTCCCGGCATGATCTGAGACATAATAGTTCTCATCCAGTTTGTTCAGGGATGCCAGTTCGACTTTGATCGCACTACTCCTTGTTTCGGACAGAAACGGCTGTAACATTTCCGGATTATCAAAGAATCGGTGCAATGAATCCTGTCCGGATACGAAGATTGAAAAAATGGCCGGCAGAATTGAAAGTAAGACAATTTTCTTCATTGTTCCGGTTTTATTCCCATACAGATCCTTAAATATAGGATATTCATCGAAACCGCAAGAGATATCCGGGACCCGCCGGTTGACTTGATCATCACTGGCTTCATAAAACCCAATCATCTCCGGAATGCAAAAATCCCCAACCGGAATCGGTCGGGGATCTCGTTGGGTGGTGATCCAGCTGGG
>DSEO01000144.1 GCA_011056635.1 Bacteroides sp. | reverse complement strand
TGATATCAGCACGCTCCTTGAAAAAGCTGAACTTTTCCGTAAGAGCGAAGTGCGTTTCCCAGGGTGCTTCATGGATCCGGCGGAGGGTGCCTGCCGGAACATCCCCCAGTTTTTCTTCATGGTTCAGCAGCAGGTATTCATCCGGTGTCAGGGGATATTTTTCAACCGCATGGTAGAAAACGACGGAATCCTGTTTCAATGCTTCACGGAAAGTAAGCAACAGGTTGAGGCCGGTCCCCAGTCCGATCTCCAGGACCGCACAGGAAGATTTACCGACACGCTGAAAGCCCTGTCCGATAAACACATGTTCCGATTCCCGGATGGCTCCGAACATGGAGTGGTAAGGTTCGTCGAGATCACCGGAATAGAAGGTATGTGATCCATCTTCCGTGGTCTTCAAGGCTCTTTTCATATGTCAAAATTACGATTTCAGCACATACAATGCGCTCAAAGGCATCGCCGGATCCACACACTGTTTATAAAAAGGGACCATCCTCAGGCAGATTGTTGGTAATTTTAATCCCATGAACGTCCGGTTTTACATAGAAAGGAGGAAGGATGGTGATGGGAAGCTGATGGTCAGAGAGAGGCCTGTATTCATGCGTGCCTCATTCCGGGGGCAAAGGGTGATGATCGGGACGGGTATGAGAGTGGATTTTCATGGATGGGATCCCGAACGGCAGCGCGTCAGAAGTACATTCCCGGGCGCACATGCAGCCAACGCCTGGCTTGATGTGCATGTGGAGACTGCCGAATTGACCTGGAAGGCATTGTCCGGATCGCGGGAGGGTCCCGATCCCGTGCGGTTCAGGGATGTGTTCCTGGAGCTGAGGCCGCGGTTTTCACGGGGTTTTTTCGACGTTTTTTTCCTGTTTCTTGAGTCGGGCGTAAGCCGCTGGAGTGCATCCACATACAGGAAAGTCCGGACCATTTACAACCATCTCCGGGCGATGGAAGAGGAGACCGGGATCCGCCTCACATTCCAACAGATGAACGGATCTTTTCTGGAGCGGTTTCAAACATTCTGCAGGAAGAAGGGATACAGTCCTGCGACCATCCGCAATGAGGTCGGCATTCTTGTCTGGTTTTTAAACTGGGCCACGGAGCAGGGCTACAACATCCACCGGGAGTACCGGAAATTCTACAGCATGCTGGAGCCTGCCGGGAGTCCGTCCGGAGAGGTCCTGTCCCTTCGGTGGGAGGAACTGATGAAGATCCTGCATTATCAATCGGGAAACAGGAAAACCGACAGGATCCGGGATATCTTTTGTTTCATGTGCTTTACGGGCATCCGGTTTTCAGAGCTCAGGAACCTGAAGAAGCAAGATGTGGGAGAGGACGCAGTCATTGTAAGACGGTCGAAGGGCCAGTCCAGGAGACTGCCTCTGACCAGGTACTCCAGGGAGATATACAGATGTTATGAGCACAGGTACTACATGGATAATACGGCTTTCCCGGCAATGAGTGTGATCACCGTGAATAAATACCTGAAGCGGATCGCAATGGAAGCAGGCCTGAACAGGAAGGTAAAACCGGTGAAAGCCGGAGAGACCGATGTCCCTCTTCATGAGCGGATCACAGCCGGGATTGCCGTGAATACTTTCATTGCCCATGCACTAGCGCTGGATATTCCGATGGAAGTCATTTCAGGTTTTACAGGCGTCCGGCATGACAGCAGGGTCCGCCGGATGAAAGAGGAGCTGGGAAAAAAGGAAATTGCCAGGTTCGATTCCAGGTAAGCGGTTGCGCTTTTTCAGGTCGTCTGCCGGTTGGATTCCTTCAGCCTGGGTGTTTCCTCCGCATGGGGGTTCAAAGGTTTGTAGTCTCCGCTGTCCAGTTCTGTGAGCCTGATCTTATAGCCTTTGGTTCCCAGGATCAGTTCAAGGGCCATCTCCACATGTCTCCTCAGCGGCCAGAGCACCCAGTTCAGTTCTGCCGGTCCGTTCTCTGTTTCTTTTTCCGTATTCATCCGGATCTCCTCCTTGATCTGGGCTGCCAGCTTATCGAGCTTGGGATTTGTGTTCCATCGTTTCGCCCTGAAGAAAGGTTTGTTATATTCCAGTATCTCAGCAATTTCCCAAGTGCAGTTCCTTTTGGAGAAGGACAGGAACTGGGGATCAGCATTGGCAATGCTGATTTCCTGCCGCTCTTCATCGATCTTGTATTTCAGTTTCCGGATGTCCACCCCGTATTTCGCCACAAAATCTACATTGAGCACCCCGATGAACTGAACATGCTTGTCATCCACCCTGAAGCTTTTGTTCACCGTTCTTTTAAAACTGGTATCCACTTCGATCAGTCCCAGATCCATGATTTCATGGACCTCGGTGATGTTGAGCTTCCGGTTGGAGAGTTCGTCCACATCCTGCTTCAGGGATTGATTCTCACTTTTCATGCGCTGGATCTCGCTGTTCAGCAGGTCAATTTCGCTTTCCTTCTGTTTCAACAGAAACTCCCAGAGGGCGAAAACCAGTACGCCGATGCCAACAATGACAAGGCCCGCGACCAGCACCTTGTTCAGCAACAGGACCACACCTGCCACCAACGCGATTCCTGCGATCAAATAAAACCTGTATCTCCTCAGCCCTCTTTTTTTCATCATCGTCTTTTTGCAAAATACTGGATAACTCCCTCCACGGGCACTGCTTCAGGCATATATGGCCCTGCGGGCAACAGGTGACCGGCTTCAACACCGCCAGTTGATCTCACCGCGCCCGTCCAGGCTGATTTTTTAAAGGAATTTGAAAGATTTACACACTGGTTAATCGAATTGGGAAAAAAGAAATGTTCATTATGATTCCAGTATGTGCAGTATTCAGGATCATCCTCATAGTATCCCCTTACCTGGGTTTCTTCCCAGGCGTGGTAATATCCGATCTGGTATTTTACTCCATCGGCGGGAACCGAAACGTTCTCGGTATGGATCTCGGCAGACCCGTCATTGATTTCCAGGGGACTCAGTACATGGGTGCCGTTATTGGTAATGTACAGGAAAAAGAAATCAGTGCCCACATTCAGGTCCTGGGTAACGACCCCCCCGTTCAGTTCAATGGAAAAGGACCAGCCAAGTTCAACGCCCAGGATAGAACCTTCGGCTGTGGTTCCCGATGTTTCTGCATTGAAAGTCACACTTTTTCCCACCACTTCATGATAGGTCACCTCCTGACCAGCGGGAATGTTTTTCTCTATACCGCCAAGGGTGATCAGGACTTCTGTATAGGTTTTGTTCCTGAAAATCAAATCAGTCGTAGGAGCCTTGACCGTTATATAGTTGTGTTTGGTGATCAGATTCGAACCACCGCGGTTCCGGACCTCAAGGGAAACAGAATATTCACCTTCTCTGGCGTAGCTGACCAACGGATTCTGTTCTTTCGAGGCTGAAGGAGTGGCACCTTCGAAGTTCCATAACCAGGTGGCCGGGTTGTTCGTGGACTGGTCCGTGAACTGTACGGTCCCTCCCTCGGTGATGGTGGTCTGATCGGCCGTAAATGAAGGGACCGGTTCGGATACGCATCCGGTAAAGGCATAGATTAGCAAAACTGCCGGAACGAAAAGCCGGATATGTGTAAGTTTTTTCATCCTATTCGGGATTTGATGAACATAAACTATGCCAATTTACATATTTTCTTGATCTTCTACCTGAACAGCAGTTTGCCAAAAAACCGGGGCTGGTGGAAATCCGGTTCAGGTGTCCTGACGGGCTGCCAGGAAAGGTAATGGGGCCTGTCCAGCAGGTCCCCGCATTTATAGAAATTTCCGGTAGCCTGACTTCCTGTCAGATCGTCAATATGGCTGTGGATGAAAACACCTGCCGGCAGCCTGATGGAGAGCTTCCACGTGACCGGCCCTTCCCTTACGCCGAATGGTTTTTTCCCCAGGGAAGGACGGGTGATGATCTTCGATAATATCGATCCGTGGATCCGGTCTCTTTCGTGGCGGTCTTTCCCGTACGCTCCCAGCACGGTCCCGATACAGTTGAACTCAAAATTGTAGTAATGTCCTTTTTCTCCCGCAAAAGCAATGAAAAATTCCACACAGCTGTCCTGGTACACAGGATCGTTGAACCCGGTATGCGTGGCCCTGACCTGGGGCTCTTCCACAAAAAATTGCAGGTCGATGGCCGATCCGTCATGGGAGATAAGAAAACGGACCCCGATCCCTTCCGCCCCGACCCAGTTCCGGCTATCCAGCGAATCCCCCTCCTGCATGATCCCGGCCGCGGTCATGGCAAACACGGAGCTCATGACCCTGGGGACAATCAGTATTTTGGAAGGAATCATTTGCACCGCAGTCCAGTTTGGGTCAGGCCAGTTTCCGGATGAGTTGCCTGCATTCCTCCATCCTGGCCTCACCCTCCCTGGCCAGTTTCAGCTGAGCCCTGGCCCTCACCAGGTTGTGCTCATCATATTTGATCTTGTAATATACATCTCCCGCCAGGTAGTCGGTAAGGAACCTGACTCCCATGATAAAGGGAAAGAGCAGGCCCGCATACACCAGGGTATCCAGTTCCGCCGGTGTGAGGGTATCCCGTGTCGATTCCAGGAAACCTTCCGCAAATGCGCGGTACATTTTCATGTCCATCCGGATCCGGTCCAGGTCTTCGTCATCCTCTTCTCCCGTGTTGGTAAAGGTCCTGATCCCGTCTCCGAAATCGTAGTGCACGTACCCCGGCATTACCGTATCCAGGTCGATGACACACAGGCCTTTGCGGTTTCTGTCAAATAGCACGTTGTTGATCTTCGTGTCATTATGGGTCACCCGCAGGGGGATGGATCCCTTCTCGCCCAGTTCCTGGATGGTGCTCATCAGGGGGACGCTCGCCTGTACATACCGGATCTCGTCCTGCACATATTTTACCCGGCCGGCACTGTCCTCCCCGATGCTTTTCATCAGGTTGGAGATCCTCCATTTCAGGTTGTGGAATTTCGGGATAATTTCACCCAGGGCGGAGGAATCCAGGCTTGAAAGCATCCGGGTAAAGTCTCCGAACATCCGGGCCCCTTCGAAGGCGATATCAGCATCCGGCGCCCTTTCAAAGACCTGGTGGTCCTCAATAAAATTAAAGACCCGCCAGTAACTTTCCTCCGGTTCCCCGACCCGGAAATAGGGGGCGCCCTCCCCGGTAGGAATAATTATCAGGGACCTGCGGTTCAGGTCTTCCATTCCCCGCTCCTCCAGCACGGAAGCAATGTGATGCGTGACGAGGGATATATTCTTCATCAGCAGGGGCACATCTTTGAATACATAATGATTGATCCGCTGCAGCAGGTAATCGGGACTGTCATCCGACCCGTTCACCATGCGGTAGCTGTCATTGATGTGCCCGCCGCCGTGTGGCTGCACCCCTGTAATGGTCCCTTCTGTTACGAATTGTTGTGCGATTTCTTCCGGTGTCATGCTGTTTTACATTTGCGAGATACAGAGTGCAGCTGCTCCGTAAAGTCCGGCATTGTCCAGCTGTGCGCGTACGATCTTTATTTTCTTACTGATGAGTGCCACGGGGAAACGCGCCACCTCCTTCCTGATGGGCCCTTCCAGGAATTCCCAGGCCCCGGCCACGGACCCCCCGATCACAAAGGCTTCCGGTGCGAGGATATAAATGGTGAGATTGATCAGTTCACCGATGTTCGTTCCCAGTTCATCAAATGCTGCCAGGGCTTCCCTGTCGCCTTTCTTTGCCAGGTGATACAGATCGAGGCCTTCTTTGTGGTATTTACTGACAAAAAATGAATTGCTGCAGTAATCCTCCACGATTCCTTCCCTGAAGGGCACACATCCCAGCTCACCGGCACCTCCGATCAGGCCGGTATGGATCTTCCGGTCGATGATGATACCGCCTCCAAGTCCCGTGCCCAGTGTGATCCCCACCATGTGGCTGAATTCTTTCCCTGCGCCGAAATAAGCTTCCCCCAGGGCAAAGCAGCTGGCGTCGTTGTTCTGGAAAACAGGCAGACCGTATCTTTTTTCCACACCCGGCTTCACTGCAAATCCATTGAAAGACGGGATATTGTTGATCAGCAGGATCTCTCCTGTCTGTGTGTCCATGTACCCGGGCATACCGATCCCGATCCCGGCCACTTCCCCGGTGATTACCCGGTCAATGGCTTCGTAGAGCGATTCCATGATCTCCCCTGCGGGCCGCTTTGAACCGGTGGGGACCTCGTGCCGGTCCAGGATCCCGCTTTCCGAAAACCTGGCCGCCACAATGGATGTGCCCCCGATATCGACGCCGATATAGATCCGGTTTGTGCCTGTCATGACCGGGATCTGACTTTATGTCCCCATGCGGCAAAATAGAGGATGAACAGGTAACAGGGAACCATTACCCAGTATGCAGCCTGGTAATCCGCCACCAGCGCTTCCTCGCCGGTTTTGATCGCATCCACGATGAAACCGAAGATCAGCGGAATGATCGCCCCGCCCACGATGGCCATGACCAGCAGGGATGCACCCGCTTTGGTGAACTTTCCCAGGTCCTTGATGGCAAGTGGCCAGATGGCCGGCCACATCAGCGCATTGGAAAAGGTGGCCAGCAGGATGGCAAAGAATGCCAGTCTCGGTGGCAGGTAGATCAACAACAGCGAGGCCAGGATACCGAGCCCTGCGAATCCGATCAGCGCTTTCTTCTGGGTAACGAACCGCGGGATGGCAATCACTACGAAAATGTATCCCAGCACCATGCCGAGGGTAACGAACTTGGAATAGGACTCCAGGTTGGGTACATCCCCGAATGCCGCCCTGGCAAAATCGATCACGGAAGCCATGGGAAGGGTTTCGATCCCCACATACAGGAACAGTGCGAGTACCCCCAGCAGGAGATGGGGGAACTGCAGAACGCTGGTTTTTCCTTTGGCATAGGATGATTCGGGAGCTTCCTCATCATCTTCGCCTGCTGCCGATACCTCGGGCAGGGGGGCGAAATAAATAAATATGCTCAGCACAAGGAGGATGCCCGTAACGATGTAAAAGGGCAGTACCACATCGTCGATGCGGACATCTTTCAGGTCGATAAAGATGGCCAGGAACACAGGCGCGATCCACCATGCCAGTTTGTTCATGATCCCCATCAGGCTCAGCCGGACTGCCGCGGTGTTTTCCGGACCGAGGATGGTTATGTAGGGATTCACAGAACCCTGGAGCAGGGTATTTCCGATCCCCTGAACAAAAAGGGCCACCAGGAAAAGCGGAAAACTCACCGCCCTGGATGAGGGTACGAACATCCACATACCCAGTGCCATGATCAGAAATGCCAGCACCATGGACCGGCGGTATCCGATCTTCTTGATCACCCATCCGGTGGGCCGGCCGAAGATCACAAAGGCCGAAAAAATGGCTGCGGTAACGAGATAGGACTGACCGGTGGTCAGACTGAAGGCGGACTTCAGGGCCGGTATCAGGAATCCGCTGATACCCACTCCGAAACCCATGACAAAGAACATGACTCCCACAATAATCAGGGGAATGACATAACCGGGAGTCTCTTTCGTTTTCTGGTTCATGGCAGGGTGATTTGTGCTTAAAAATAGTCTTTTCCTGAAATAAGCAAAACATTTTTGGCGGCTTTTACAGGAGACAGTTGTTTGGAAAGATAAAGGCGGATAAGTACATTTACTTCACGAAAAACCAACCACGAATCATTCTTTATGAAACCTACACTTTTGGTGCTTGCTGCCGGTATAGGCAGCCGCTATGGAGGGATGAAACAGGTCGATTCCTTCGGTCCGTCGGGTGAGACGATCACCGATTATTCCATCTATGATGCCCTGAAGGCGGGCTTTGGCAGGGTCGTGTTTGTGATCTCCCCCGTGATGGAGGAGGAATTCAGGTCCAGTTATATCCATAAGTTCCCCAAAGACGTGCATGTGGACTATGTCATCCAGGCCGTCAGCGATATTCCGGAGGGATTCACACTTCCGGAAGAGCGTGTGAAGCCATGGGGGACGGCCCATGCCGTGCTCATGGCCAGAAATGCCATCAAAGAACCATTTGCGGTGATCAATGCCGACGATTTCTACGGAAGGGAATCTTACCGGATCATCCATGACTTTCTCACAGATACAGCGGCAGAGGAACCGGGACAGTACTGTATGGTCGGATTTGAGCTTCAGAAGACCGTATCCGAACATGGTTCCGTGGCACGGGGGATCTGCCAGGTGGACGACCGGGGATTTCTCACGGGAATGGTGGAAAGGACAAAAGTGTTTTCCAGGGATGGCAGCATCGTATACGAGGACGAGGACGGGTCGGTGCACCCGCTGAATCCCGGGGATGTGGTCTCCATGAACCTGTTCGGTTTCACCCCCGGCTTCTTCGGCCATGTGGAGGAATACTTCAGGCGCTTTATCCGGGAGCACATCCGTGATCCGAAAGCCGAACTCTACATTCCCTCCGTGGTGGATCACCTGATCGGTACGGGCGAGGCACGGATGTCCGTCCTGCATACACCCGAGTCCTGGTTCGGGGTAACCTACCAGGAAGACAAGCCCAGGGTATTGCAAATGATCCGGACCCTGGTCGACAGGGGGACATACCCCGAATCACTGTGGGGTTAAAAATATGCCTGATACAACCAACAATTACTTTCTGTCATGATAAAAGCCATATTCGTCCTTCTGTTGTCTCTCCCTCTTGTCGCAACTGCCGCTTACGGGCAAACCCTGCCAGAGTGGCAGGATCCCGGTGTGGTGGGTGTCAACCGGGAAGATCCCCATGCCACCAGGTTCTCCTATGGATCCCCGGATGCGGCACTGGCCGGGGAAATGCACAATTCTCCCAACTTCATCTCTCTGAACGGGACCTGGAAGTTCCACTGGTCTCCCAATCCCGCTTCCAGGCCGGAGGATTTTTACAGGCCCGGATTCCGGGACAGAAAATGGGACGACATCCGGGTTCCCTCCAACTGGGAACTGCAGGGATACGGGGTGCCCATCTACGTGAACATTCCCTACGAATGGACCTCCGACCCCCGGCCGCCCGAGGTTCCCACAGACCATAACCCTGTGGGTTCCTACCGGAGACATTTCAGCGTACCTGCCTCCTGGTCGGGAAAAGAAGTGTTCCTTCATTTCGGCGCGGTTAAATCCGCTTTTTACCTCTGGATCAACGGGGAGAAGGTGGGTTACAGCCAGGGCAGCAAAACTCCCGCCGAATTCCGGATCACTCCCTACCTGAAGGAGGGCGACAACCTGCTGGCGGTGGAAGTATACCGGTGGTCTGACGGCTCATGGCTTGAGTGCCAGGATTTCTGGCGCATCAGCGGCATCGAAAGAGAGGTATACCTGGAGGCAAGGCCGCGGCAGTATGTGCACGATCTTTTCTGCAAAGCAGGCCTGACAGGTGATTATTCGGAAGGGCTCCTGGACCTGCAGGTGGAGCTTCGGGACCTTACTGAATCGGCGGACGGCAATTATACCCTGGAGGTCATGCTGTTCGCTCCCAACCAGGTGCAAAGTCCGGTTTGGACCTCGGCAGAGTCATTCACTTTCGGTGGCGAAAAAATATACCAGACCGGTTTTTCCGGCATGCCCGGGGAAGTGCGGCCGTGGTCAGCCGAGACCCCGGATCTTTATACGCTGGTGGTCAGCCTGAAGGACGGAAACGGAAAACCGCTGGAGTACCTTTCTTCCAGGGTGGGTTTCAGGACCTCGGAGATCCGGTACGGACAGCTGCTGGTCAACGGCAAAGCCGTGCTGCTCAAAGGAGTCAACCGGCATGAACATGACCCGGATGAGGGGCACGTAGTGAGCGAGGAAATGATGCGCAGGGACATCGAGCTGATGAAAAAACACAACATCAACGCGGTGCGGACCAGTCATTACCCCAATGACCCCAAGTGGTACGAACTGTGTGACCGCTACGGGCTCTATGTGATCGATGAGGCCAATATCGAATCCCACGGAATGGGTTACCGGCCCGACCGGACCCTGGGCAACAACCCGTTGTTTGTGAAATCCCACCTGGACCGGACCATCAGGATGGTGGAGCGGGACAAGAATCATCCCTCGGTGATCATCTGGTCGCTGGGTAACGAAGCCGGCGACGGGGTCTGCTTCGATGCCACCTATGACTGGGTGAAGCAGCGCGACCGGACCAGGCCCGTCCAGTATGAACGGGCGGAAAGCGGAAGGAACACAGATATTTTCTGTCCCATGTACGCACCCATCCACTCCATGATCAGGTACGTGGAAAGCCATCCCGATAAACCGCTGATCCAGTGTGAATACGCCCACGCCATGGGCAACAGCACCGGGAATCTCATGGACTTCTGGGACGTGTATGAGAAGTATGAACAGCTCCAGGGAGGGTTCATCTGGGACTGGGTTGACCAGGGACTGACCAGGTATACCGATGCGGGTGAAAAATACTGGGTCTACGGGGGCGACTTCGGGCCCGGGGATGTGCCCAGCGACGGCACCTTCTGTCTGAACGGACTGGTCTTCCCCGACCGCAGCATCCATCCCGGACTGATCGAGGTGAAGCGGGCTTACCAGTACATCGGTTTTGAACCGGTCCCTTTTACCGTGAACAGGGTGATGATCACCAACAAATATGACTTTACCGGTCTGGATGAATTTGATATCCGCTGGAGGCTGGAAGCGGGGGGCAGGGTCGTCGGCCGGGGGACCATCGAAGCCCCTGACCTGGCCCCGGGTGCCTCGGGGGTATATGACCTGGATCTTGCCAGGGGAATGGAAAAAAGAAAGACGGAATACTTCCTGAACCTGGAGGCCGTCACCCGGAACCCCGGGGGAATGATCCCTGAAGGTCATGTGGTGGCCACCGCGCAGTTCGCCCTCACACCGGAAGCAATTTCCTCCTTCGAACCGGGCAAATTTTCTGACGGAAGCAACAGGGGGGTGGAGATCCTGGAAACCCCGGACTCGGTCAGGGTGATCACACCCGTGGCGGAGATCTGCTTTGACCGGACCAACGGCAGGATGGTGTCCTATGCGGCCGGAGGAAAGTCCCTCATCCGTGAGGGTCCCCGGCCTGAATTCTGGAGGGCGCCCACGGAAAATGATTTCGGGAACGGAATGCCCGAACGTTGTGCCATGTGGCACAATTTCGGGGATGAGCTTGCACTCCAGACCCTGGTGCCGGTCCAGACCGGAGACCATACCATGCTCCTGGCGGAATACATCCATCCGCAGAACGGTTCCAACTACACCGTTTCCTACCATTTCAACGGAGCGGG
>DSEO01000145.1 GCA_011056635.1 Bacteroides sp. | reverse complement strand
CCCGGTCCTGGAGGATGGACTGCACATCATTGTTCGAAATGCTGTATTCATTGGCGGGCTGGTAGGAGAACAGGGTCATGCTGCCACTGGACGGATCCAGCAGTGCAAGGCCCTGGCCGGTCCCCAGCCATATCCTCCCGGAATGATCCTGGTAGATGTCCTGGATCATCATTTCCTGCCCGTTATCCGCTTCTGGCGTACCGCGGTAATGTCTGATATTCCGGACTGTCCCCTGTCCATCCGCCAGTTCGATCCTGTCCAGTCCCCGGTCGGTTCCCACCCAGAGCATCCCGCTGTCATCCACCAGAAGCCGGTTCACTTTGTTTGAGCGGATGGTGGAATCATTCCCGGGCTCATGGAGGTGCAGGATAAAACGGTCCTTTTCATAAAGATAGACATTCAGACCGTCCGCTGTGCCGATCCAGAGATTCCCGAAAGGATCCTCGGCAATGTCATGGATAAAGATGCTTCCGAGCCGCTGGTCTGCCCGGTCCCCGGCACTGAATGTTTTAAACGCATACCCGTCAAACCGGTTCAGTCCGTTCCAGGTGCCGAACCACATGAATCCCCTGCTGTCCTGAAATATGCAGTCGACCATGTTCTGGGAGAGACCATTGTCGGAGGTGTAATAATTGAAGCGGAAATTCCTTTTCTGGGCATCCGCGTGTATGGAATTCCACAGCAGGACGGCCGTCCATGCCATCAGCCGGATCAAAAGGTGACCCCCCCCTCGACTGGAACCTGTTTTCCTCACTTCAGAACCACTTTTGGGACCCGTTGCAGTAAATATAAGCTTTTATGGCCTTGCTGGCAAACATGGAAGAGGGTGGCTCAAAAGGTTCACCTATAGTTGATCAGGTATACCCTTGAGGAAGCCTATAAATACTTGCGAAGCAAGGATTGGCTTCGCCGAGCTCGCAAGCTCGGTTTTCAGCGACGAATGGGTATACCTGATACTTAAAACTAACTTGTTTCGACCTTTTGAGACACCCTCTTCGATGCATGCAGTGTGCCGGGAAAGCAGAAGACCCGCTATTCGGGGATCATCACTTTCTTGGAGATCACCCCTTCCTTATCAGCGATATTGACAATGTACAGGCCCGGTATGAACCTGACACTGCGAAAATCGGTGATCCTGTCGGAGAGGTGGATCAGCTGTCCCGTGATGCTGTGCACGCGCACCTCACGCACGGCCGATTCGTCCACTCCCGCATAATGGATCTTTCCGTCATAACCCCAGAGGGTCACATCCCTGAAGACTTTCGGTGCCGGCACGGAAGAACCTCCGGTGCTCATATACAGGTCATGGACCTCCTGCTCCGAAAGGGCACGGTCATAGATCCTGAAATCATCGATCATCCCGTTGAAGGTCGGGTCTTCCCACAGGCTCTTTCCCAAATAGGCCTCATTGGGATCGCACATGACCATATCCGGGGTTGCAGGAACCGAATCATGGTAGATGATCAGGGAATCATTCAGATAGAACCTGAAGGTGTCCGCATCGAATACGGCGCAGGAAAAATGCCACTTCAGGGTATCAATGGGATTTTCCGTCCAGAAATCCTGCCATTCCAGCCCGAATCCGAGGATGGTCACCCCCAGTGTCCCTCCCGGCCCCAGTCCGGTGCGGGGATTGAGACGGAATACCGCCCACGGATCATTAATATGGCCGAATGAATAGACTGCCTGCCACCAGCCCCCGCCTGCGAAATTGAACCAGCAGGATATTGTAGCACTGCTCATCCCTTTCAGCAGGTCGCTGGGAAGGGTAACGATCCCCTGTTCTCCATCCAGGAGCAGGACGCCGTCTCTTACCGCGTCCGTAACAAAAGTTGCACCCTGCAACGACGGGGTTCCATGCTTGCTACCTATCGCATCCCTGGTATCCGTATCCAGTGGATAGTGCACCACCTGCGAGTAACTCATTGCAGCGGACATGCCTGCTGCAAGAACCAGAAGTAATAACTTTTTCATAAGCATTTGGTTTAGGTGAATAATGAAATAAAAATTACGCTGCAATTATAATATAACTAGCTTATCTTCAAATATTTCCACACCGGACACAATGCGCAGGCAGTAAACACCGGGCTGGAAAGATCCTGCCAGGTGTATCTCCTCCTGGCCCCGGAACTGGTCCCGGTACACCCTTCTTCCATCCAGTGTATACAGTTCAACTGTCCCTCCCCCCCCGGTTTCCGGTTCCAGGCGAATGGTAACGGTTCCGCCTGTGGAAGGATTGGGAAATATTTTCATCCCTGAGCCCCGCCTGATCGGCGCAACAGACACTGAAACGGAAGTATCTCCTACCGCCCAGTAATGGCTGGCGGCCCCGGAATACACGTCCACCTGCAGGGGAGTCCCCTCTTCAAAGGAGGGATTGGGCACATTCACCACATGGTTTCCAAATTTGGAGGAGATCACAAATTCCAGGATGTTGCTCATTTCAAACCGCCAGTGTTCACAGGCCGTATACTGTTCAGTTCCCAGTACGAGCCCGGCACCGATGTCATCGGTGCAGTCCTCCGTTTCAACCACCAGATCGCTATCCTCCGGTGCAATGCTGTAGTATCCGTTGCCCACCGGGGTGAGTTTCCATTGCTGGGCATATCCGTGCACATAGGTGCCCTGTGTAATTGCACTCCCGTCATTCACCGCCCCCTCCGCCTGCCACACCAGCTGGCTGTGGTGGTTGACCAGCGTGTATGTGCCTTCTTCGATAAACTCATTGGTGATCCGGGGCCATCCGTCGGCTTCCCACTCCATGGTACCGATGGCCAGGGTGGCCGCCCCGTTTCGGTCCCCGTCATAATAATGATAGGTAACCCACTCCTGCCCGTTTTCCACGTAGTAACCCACATGACCCGGTCCGATGAAGTTCCCGCTTGTGCTGAGGATGGTTGTCCCTCCGCCGCTGGCCAGGTTCACCCCGTCCTTATCCAGATAAGGCCCTGTGGGAGACTCCGACCTGCCGGCCTGGATGTAATAGGTGCTGCTGCTTCCCTGGCAGCACTGGCCACGGTTGATGAAAAGATAGTACCACCCGTCATGCGGGATCACGCAGGAAGCCTCCACGTCACCGCTGGCAACCGGGTAGCGGTAGGAACCGCTTACCTTGCCGGATACGGAATCCAACTGTACGATCCTGATCCCGCCAAAGTAAGAGCCGTATGTAATATAATACTCCCCGTCCTCATCCCGGAAAACGGACGGGTCGATGCAGTTGGCATCGCTGCTCTGGTCGGAATACACCACCACACCCTGGTCCTCCCACAGGTACTCCGGATCCTGGGGATTCAGGGTTTTGTTCGTGACCAGCCCGATGCAGGAGGTTTTGACACCCCAGGTGGAACAGGAATAGTAGAGATAATACTGTCCGTTCATGAAGACACATTCCGGCGCCCAGAAATGGCCGTTGAATTCCGGTACATAGGTATGGATCCATGCCGGGTAGGAATTCCTGGTAAACGGGGTTTCCCCGGCTCTCCAGTTGATCAGATCGTAGGAATACATGGAATAAATTCCGTTCCCCGTTGTGAAAATCCAGTAGGTATTCCCGCATTTCCGGATCCCTGTGGGGTCATGTGCCCCGGTCGCACCATGCAGTCCCAGCAGGTCATTGGCCGGCAAAACCGCCATGAGCGCAAACAGGAACACCGTTTTATACACCATATCCGGCTGTGGTTTCGGGTCAGTTCATTCCACATACAAATTATCCCGGGATTTCGGACGAACGGGTGGCTGGATGTGTAAAAATGGTGTAAAATTGTGCAGCTCCGGAAACCTAATGTGTTTTCGTCATGGTGGAGGGGACGCAGATGATGAAATCGGCCTTTCCCCTGTTTTTCTCCTCCAGACGATCAATCTCGTCCTGTGAAACCGTCGAGATCGTAACGATCTCCAGACCGGGATCGGCTCTTTTCAGGAACCAGTTTATGCTTTCGCCATGATCGGAGTGGTAGGCGCCGTTAAAATGCAGGAACAAACTTCCGGGATCCCGGTTTGCCAGGATGAAGTGTGCCATGGTGGCGTCCTTGATGGCCTGGGCATCCACCAGGTTGGCAGAGCCGTGCCCCATTGGCCCCTCTGCGCCGGACAGCGAACTGTAACTCTGCAGGGAGGTGTCATATTCCAGCGGAAGGGGGGTGATGTACCCTTTCGCCGCTTCACTGATCCCGTCAAGCACTGGCAGCCCCTGCCTGAATACAATATTGGCATATCGCCTGGGAATATTGGTGGCGATAAACCTCAGTTGATGTTCTCTGGCAAAGAGCACCAGGGGTTTATAATCGGTCTTGTAGTTTTTCCACAATTTTACTTCTTCTTCGAATTTTTCTTCCGGGATCAGTCCTTCCAGATATTCATCCAGGATCAGCTGGTTGTCGGTTTCGAACATTTCGGCCCCGAGCACTAACATAACACCTTTCTTTGCGTGCAGGGAGCGTGTGAGCTCCAGCTGAAGCCAGTGTGCGATGGGATCGTTGTGCAGCTCCCCGAAAAGCACCACGTCAGCCCCGGCTGCCGCTTCCGTCATTTTCTTAAAATCCGTTTTCTTCCCGTCCTCCCGGAACAGCCGGTAGGCCGGCATCTGGGCCATTGCCGGGATGGAAAAAACTGCCAGGAGGACCACCGGGATCCACCTGGTTTTATTGTTGTTTTTCAAGTAGCAGTGCATTGAACAGCAATTTAAAGGAGGCCTGGGTTGAGGCCCGGAACTGCGGTTGGAACCCGAAGAAAACATACTGTCCCTTCCCTTTCCGCAGCCAGATCAGGGCAGCCTTATGCTCCAATTTTTTCGGTTCGCTGGCGTATCCGCTCATGAGCACATCCTTTTCCGGATAACTGCCAATCACCCGCCGGTCCATATCAAAGATGGGGACCGAAGTTTGAAAGACGGGCCGCCCCCGGGAGAACACCCCGATCCGTGGCGGCATTCCCAGGGTGAGGGGATGGTCACGGATCAGGTCCAGCTTCAGCAGGCTCCCCGGCACATAGAGTCCCGCTTTGGAAAGTTCCGGCGAAATATCGCTGAAAGGAAGCCGGAATTCTTCTTCTGACTGCTCTTTCTTTACCTCCCTCCGGATTTTCAGCATTCCCTCGAAAAGAGAGACAGACCTCCCCCATGCCAGGATGATCCCTCCTTTGTCCGAGAACGTCATCAACTTTTCAAATCCGTCCTTCCCCATCCCTTTCACATAATCGGGATGGTAGTCCGCCATGCGGTAGGTATCCCCCGATTTCCGTTTGCCGGTCATCAGTACATCCTTGTCATTGTCAGGGAACAGGATCACATCAAATTCCTTCGACAATTCCCTGCCGGTCATCTCACCCGGACTGAGCACGGTGAACGGGATGTGGTACGTATCAAAAATGTACCTGGTCCATCCTGCGTCCATGTCGTGAAAACATGTTTCCACCAGTGCAATGCGCGGTATCATCACCGGATCCGCATCCAGGGCCCGCTTATTGGACACCAGTCCCGGCGGATAATTGAACTCCGCCAGGACCTGCTGCCAGGCTTCCTTCTTCCCGGCCTCGTAATAGACCAGGAAGCTCCCCTTCTCGAAGCGCTGTGCCTTCAGTTCCACATCCACATTGAGCCGTTCCACCCGCAATCCTTTACCGAGTGCCAGGAAGGCCGCCCTGTAGGAACGGTTCATGGAGACCGGGAGCACCATGGCATGGACCTCCATGTCGATGGTGACGGAAAGGTCGTATTTTCCTTCGATCAATTGCAATGCGGCTTCCAGTCCCTCACTCCTGCTGTTGATCTCCTCCGACTTCACATGCCTGTGCAGGGGAAGTGACCAGGAAGAGATGTCATAGGGTCTGATCAGCTCGCCTCCCGGGGTGTAGTGCCTTTCCGGGAATTCCTGCGTTTCCATCACCTCCTTGATGAAAGGCCGGAAGGACTGTGCCAGGGGGATCACCACATCTCCCCGGTGATAATGCTTCCCCTCCAGTATCAGGTCCGTGGTCATTTCATGGACCTCCACACCGTGCTCCTGCATCAAATTGACCAGGTCCGCCATCTCACCGGGATCATGCTGCTCGGCTGGCAGGATATAGTAAAAGGGAGGTTCCGTGGTCCCCTTTTCCACCTGCTGCCTGCACATGTCATTCCGGAACCTGAGGATTTCCTCCCGGTAGCGGGAAGCTGTACTGAGGATCGACATGGTGCTTACCCGTTCGTACTGCACGATGTCACCCAGCCGCCACCATCCACCTTTCCAGGGGAGCAGCATGTTCACGCTTTTCTTGTATTCCGACAGTCCCTTCCCGCCTGCCTCGAGCTCGGTGGGCTCCACATACAGCGGGGTTGCGGTCCTGCAGCTGGCAGCCTCTGTGAGGAAACCGATCACATTTTTCCAGACGCAGGTTCCCGTGGAACCGGGCCAGTAATCGTCAAACATATAATGCTGGGACACACCGGCCTGTTTCTCTGCAGTCATATCGGTGGCCATATGCTGACCGAAAACTCCGGCCCAGGAGTAAATCCCGGCCGGAACATTCTCGGCGATGGGATCATGGCTCGGAGGCACAAAATAACGAACGCCGACGGATCCCATCTGGTGCTTTTCCACAGCGACCTGGGGGAACCAGGTATGGCTGCAGATCCGGGAGATGGCCCGGTTGTCCTCCTGACTGAGGATCACGAAATCCCGGTTGTTGTCATGTCCCACATATTTGTGATAGACCCGGGGGAGCGAAGCTCCTTCATACTGTGTGCCCACATGCTTATTGTAGTTCTCCACCACCATGTCCATGCCGTCGGGGTTGTGGCAGGGTACCATCATGTAGACCACATTATCAAGCCATTCTAATTTTCTTTTATCTCCGGTGGCAGCCAGTTCCCAGGCGATCAGGGGGGCTGACTGGGAAGGTCCCACTTCACCCGAATGCATGGAGAGCGTGGCCAGTACAAATACTTTCCCGTTCCGGACCATCTGCTCCAGGGTGTCGGCGGGGATGTCCGGGTTCAGTGCCAGTTCCCGGTTGATCTGCTTCATGGCTTCCAGAGCGCGAATATTTTCAGCCGCCGAGATGAAAACGATGTACATGGGTTTTCCCATGGGTGACTTCCCGATTTCTTCCATCAGGATCCGGGGAGATTCCTCATCCAGTTTCTGCAGGTATCCCACCAGTTCCTCATAGTTAAAAAGCTTCCTGTCTGTCCCGGGCTCAAAGCCGAAATAATCCGCCGGTGCGGTCACTGCATTTTCCTGCGCCTCCAGGACCACAAAAAAGCATAACAATGCAGCGGTAACAAAATATTGTTTCATTTAATTGATTATTATAGCATTACACTCCTAACCCCTAACTCCATTAACTCCATTAACTCCATTAACTCCATTAACTCCATTAACTCTTCCCCACCCACCCCGTCTTCACATTCACAAACTCCCTGATCCCCTCCACGGATAGTTCCCTGCCGTAGCCTGATTGCTTCACGCCCCCGAAGGGGAGCCGGGGATCCGACCTGACCATGTCGTTGATGAACACCGCCCCTTCTTCTGCATCCTCCATGAAAAGCCGCGCCGAATCGTCCGACCGGGTGAACACCTGGACGCCGAGCCCGTAGGGTGACCGGTTGGAAAGTTCCAGGGCATGCTGCGGGGAATCGGCTTCCATGACGGCGAAAACAGGCCCGAACACTTCCTCGTCAAATGCGGGCATCCCCGGCCTGACCCCGGTGAGGATCGTGGGCCCGAAAAATGCACCGTCCCTCTTACCTCCCCTGACCAGTCCGGCTCCCATTTCCACGGTCCGCTTCACCTGCTTTTCCACTTCTTGGGCCTGCTTGACGGAGGACAGCGGGCCCATGTCCGTATCTTCCCGCATGGGATCACCCACCTTCAGATGCTCCAGCCGGACCGAAAGCCGGGCAATGAAGTCTTTCGCCACCCCGGACTCCAGGATGAAGCGTTTGGCAGCGATACAGCTCTGTCCCCCATTCTGCAACCGGGCCGGAATGGCCACATCCAGTGCCTTTTCCAGGGAGGCATCGTTCAGGACCACGAAGGCGTTGCTGCCGCCCAGTTCCAGCACACATTTCTTGAGATGTCTGCCCGAAATTTCAGCCACCGACCGTCCGGCCGCCCCGCTCCCGGTCAATGTGACTGCAGCGACTGACGGATGTTCGATCACCTGCGCCACCCTGTCCGAACCGATGGCCATGTTCCGGAACACACCCTCCCCGAATCCGGCATCCGTGAAGATCTTTTGGATGGCCTGCGCACATCCCTGCACGCCTGAAGCATGTTTCAGCAGCACGGTATTCCCGGCCATCAGGGTGGGTGCAGCAAATCTGAAGACCTGCCAGAAGGGGAAATTCCAGGGCATTACTGCCAGGATGGGACCCAGCGGCTGAAATTGCACCAGGCTTTCTTTTGCATCGGTCTTCACCTTTCTCGCTTTCAGGAATTCAGCTGCATGTTCGGCATAGAACTCGCACACCCAGGCACATTTGTCCACTTCTGCGACGGACTCCCCGATGGGCTTTCCCATTTCGCGGGTGATGATCTCCGCAAAGTGACGGTTGTGTTCCCGAAGCAGGACAGCGACCCGGTCCATGCCTTCCTTCCGCTGCACCATTGAGTGTTTCCGGTAGGTCTGAAATACCGGCCGGGCTCTTTCCAGAAGCCGTGTCAGTTGCTCGCCGGATAACTGGGGGTAATTGACGACCCTGGAGGGGTCATAAGGATTGACGCTTTGAAGGACCGGCATGGGAACAGTCGATTTATTTAAAGTGGAAACCGCAATTTAGATGAATTGGAACGATTCTCAAAACAACCGCCTTCGCAATTTCATCAGGCCGAACCTGAACTCATGGCGGAGATGTTTCACGCGCCCGGTACGTGACCGGTTATACCGGCTCTGAAAAGTTTCCAGCGCACGGGAAAGATCTCCCTCGGCCCCGATCCGTTTCCAGAACAGGGGAAACTGCTCCGCTGCCTTCTCAATGTGGATGGTCATCTGGTTTTCCTTGTCCTTCAGGAACAGCAGGATGTTGCTGTGAACCTGGTCATAGAAATCAGCCACCACCTCCAGCCTGCGGCGGCGGTCCAGCCTGTGAAGCGCGATCTGCTGGATCCCCTCGCAGTATGCCCTGATCAGGCTCCCGTTCCTGACCCACCTTCGGTTGTAGCTCCCGATGGTATCCTCCCGGTTGCGTACCAGGTGTACATAAAATGCATCATTCCCGTGGAGCCGGTCCAGCCGGCCCAGGAACCAGCTCAACCGGTTGTCCGCCTCGATGTGTTGATCCGGATACCGGAACCGGTCGTCACCCAGCCTTCTCGCCCTGCTTTCATGGCCTGCAGTGAAGTTTTCCATGTGGCCGCAGGCCCGGATGAAAGTGAGCGATCCGCTCCGTCCCGTACATAGCACAAACACCCTCATGTCTTTAGCATTCTCTGATAAAAGTAATGATAAAGATTAGGCAGAGAGAATAAAATAAATATTTTTGATATTTGTTAACCGGATCACACCAAGAACCCGATACAGTGAAACTCACCATTCCAGACATCCTGATCATCGCTGCCTATCTGCTGACCACCATTGTGATAGGCCTCGTCCTGAAGAAAAGGGCCCAGAAAGACAAAACCGCTTATATGCTCGGGGGACATAAGCTTCCCTGGTACATGCTGGGACTCAGCAATGCCTCCGGGATGTTCGACATCTCCGGAACCATGTGGCTGGTCACCCTGGCATTTGTATACGGACTGAAAAGTATCTGGATCCCCTGGCTCTGGCCCGTGTTCAACCAGATATTCCTGATGGTGTTCCTTTCCATCTGGCTGCGCCGCTCCAATGCCACCACCGGAGCGGAATGGATCGGCACACGGTTCGGCACCGGAAAGGAAGGAAGGCTTTCGCACACCATCGTGGTCATATTCGCACTGATCAGCTGCCTGGGATTCCTGGCATACGGCTTTATCGGCCTGGGGAAATTCGTGGAGATCTTCATTCCCTGGGAGATCGTGTCTCCTTACTTCCCGTTCCATGTCCCCGCTGAATACGTCCCCCATGTCTACGGGATCGTGTTCACCCTGTTCGCCATGTTTTATGCCATCCTGGGAGGAATGACCAGTATTGTATGGGCCGATGTGGTGCAATATACCATCATGACCTTCTCCGCCATCGTGATCGGCGTCATCGCCATGAATGCCCTGGCGGTGAATCCCCTGGTGGTGCCCGAAGGGTGGATGAATCCCTTTTTCGGGGCAAGGCTTGACATGGACTGGACTGGGATCATCAATGAGGTGAACGAGAAGATCGCCAGTGACGGCTATTCCCTCTTCAGTATCTTCTTCACCATGATGCTTTTCAAAGGGATCCTGGTCAGTGCCGCCGGTCCCGCTCCCAACTACGATATGCAAAAGATCCTCTCCACCCGCTCCCCCAAAGAGGCTGCCAAGATGTCGGGATTCGTGTCGGTGGTGCTGATGCCGGTGCGGTATTTCATGATCGCCGGCTTCGCTGTGCTGGCTTTACTGTTTTATGACCGGCTGGACCTTGTGGTGGGTAACAGGATCGACTTCGAACAGATCCTCCCGTCGGCCATCAGCGAGTTTGCACCCGTGGGACTGATGGGACTGCTGCTGGCGGGATTACTGGCCGCATTCATGTCAACTTTCGCAGGCACGCTGAATGCTGCCCAGGCCTACCTGGTGAACGATCTCTATATCAAATATGTGAAGCCCGAAGCCTCGGGCAAGGAGGTGAGCCGGGTCAGCTATGTGGCAGGGATCCTGGTGGTCATCGTCAGCATTGTCTTCGGTATTTTCGCCCTGGACGTGAACAGTGTCCTGCAGTGGATCGTTTCGGCCCTCTGGGGGGCCTACGTGGCATCCAACGTGCTGAAATGGTACTGGTGGCGGTTCAACGGGTCCGGGTTCTTCTGGGGCATGGTATCGGGGATCGTCCCGGCACTCATCTTCCCCTATGTTTTCAATACCCTGGACCTGTATTACTTCCCGCTCATCCTGGTCATTTCCATCGCCGGGTGTATCATCGGGACTTATTCCTCACCACCCACCAACGAGAAGACCCTGAAAGAGTTTTACAGGAACGTCAGGCCCTGGGGATTCTGGAAACCCATCCATGAGAAGGTGGTGGCGGAAGATCCGGATTTCAGGAAGAATACCGATTTCTGGAGGGATATGTTCAATGTCCTGGTGGGGATCATCGCCCAGACGGCCCTGGTGATCTT
>DSEO01000242.1 GCA_011056635.1 Bacteroides sp. | reverse complement strand
GGCTTTTTCAGGCTAAAGAGACCGGGGATACTTGTCCTGGGGATCGTTTTATGGGTCTGTCCTCTTTTAACCCTTGCCCAGCAATTACCCGGGTTTATCCGGGTGGAAAACCTGGCTTTCCCCGGGGTCCTCGATACAATCGAGTACAGGACGGATTATTCCTTTGTGCTGGATTATGCCCAGGTCGAACCATACAAGGATCAGAGGTTCACCTTCATCAGCAATTCCATCACGGAGATCATGGAGATCCTCACCCGCAATACAAATCTTGAATACCGGCTGATCAACTACCATATCATCCTGAATGAAAAGAAAATTGTGCCCGAACTGCCCGTGAAGGTCACAGGCAGGGTCGTTGATGAAGAGAAGTTGCCCATGCCCGGCGTATCTGTTTACATCAAGGGGACCACAACCGGGAGCATCAGTGACCTGGATGGCAACTACGAGATCCGGATCGGGGATATGGAGGAACCGGTCCTGGTTTTTTCCTATGTGGGCTATGAAACAGAAGAAATTCCCGTGAAGCAGCAGCGGGTGATCAACCTGGAGCTGACGCCGGGCTACAAGGCCATTGATGAGGTGGTGATCATCGGGTATGGTACGGCGAACAAGGAAGAGCTGACCAGTGCGATCATCCAGGTTGACGAATCAAATTTCAAATCCGGACCTTCCAATAACCCCATTGAACTAATCAAGGGGAAAGTTCCCGGCCTCTCGGTGGTGAACCAGGCGGGGAACGATCCCAATGCCTCGCCTCAGGTAAACCTGAGAGGCATCGGCACCATCAGCGCGAACAACGAGCCGCTTGTGATCATAGACGGGGTGTACAGTGCTGTAGCGGACCTGTACCTCCTGAACGCAAATGACATAGAGTCATTCAATATCCTGAAGGACGCTGCTTCCACGGCCATTTACGGTACCAGGGGAAGCAACGGGGTGATCATCGTGAAGACAAAATCAGGGAAATCCGGGGCGACAAACCTTGAGTATTCCGGGTATGGCTATATGGAAATGCCGTCGAGAAAGCCGGAGGTCCTGGATAATGAGCAATATATAGAAATACTGAGGTCCCTGGGGTTTCCCAGGAGCGAGACGGACAAAGGGTACAATACCTACTGGTTCGACGAACTGATCCAGCGGAAGCCCAGTGCTTTTCATAACCTTTCCTTCTCAAAAAGCTATGAGAATTCATCCATGCGGGTATCTGTCGGCCGGAAAGACCACCAGGGGATCGCGCTGGACACGTACAACAAGACCACGAACTTCAGGTTCAATTACAACCAGGAATTGTTTGACCGGGTTGAATTCAATACGATTATCGGGGGAAGCAGGTCAGACCAGCGGTTCACGGACTACAATGCTTTCGACGAAGCGCTGAAGTACGATCCCACCGCCCCGGTCTACAATGAAGACGGAAGCTTTTATGAATTGCCGGGCGTGGGTGCTTCAAACCCGGTGGCCCTTATTTCACAGAAGGAGAACAAGGCGAAATCCGACAGGTTCGTGGGAAGTCTCGAAGGGAAGGTGGAGATCATTCCCGACCTGACCCTCAGCCTGAAAGGCTCCACTTTCCTGAGGAGTTACAAGAATGCGTTCTTTGAGGATATCGATTCCAGGAACAGCAATTTAAGCGGGATCAGCGGGACCGCGATCATCAATGATGAAGCATTCATGGAGAATGTACTGGAGTCCATCGTCAACTACAGGTACAGTTTCGATAACCAGTACATCAAGGTCATGGCCGGTTACAGTTTCATTGAAAACATGCGGTCGACCACCTCCATGACCAACCGAAATTTCCTCACCAATACATTCGGGACGGATAACATAGGGGCCGGTTCATTCCTGGAGGAGGGAAGGGCCTCGATGGAAAGTTACAGGGAGAAAAGCAGGCTGATCGCCTTCTTTGGACGAATCAACTATTCGCTGGAATCCAGGTACCTGCTGAATGCCAGCATCAGGAGGGAAGGGGCGAGCGTATTCGGTGAGAACAACAAATGGGGGTGGTTCCCGTCGCTGTCTGCCGCCTGGCGAATATCAGAGGAAGAATTCTTTTTAAACATCGGCTCCATTGAAGAGCTCAAGATCAGGGCAGGTTACGGGATCACCGGCCGCAGCCAGGGGATACCCATGTACCAGTCGCTGTCAAGGATCGGGTACAGCGGGAATTCATATTTCAACGGGCAGTGGATCGGAAGTTACGGACCGCTTGAGAACGCCAATCCCAACCTCAGGTGGGAGCGGACCAGGGAATTTAATATCGGGACCGACATAAGTCTCTGGAAGAACCGGGTCAGCGGATCCCTGGATGTATATAACCGGCTGACCATTGACCTGCTCGGGGATTTTATCACGCAGACCCCTCCCAGCATCGAACCTTCCATTTTCGCCAATGTGGGGACGGTCAGGAATTCGGGCATCGAAGCGACAGTATCCGGGGCAGTGGTGCAGGGAAGCAGGTTCAATTTTAATCTCGAGGCAAGCTATTCATGGAACAGGAACAGGGTGGTTTCTCTTTCGAATGACCAGTTCCAGGCGGACTCGATCCTTTACGCGGATTACGGGAATGTGGCGGCATCCCTTTATATGCTGGCTGAAAACCTTCCCATCGGCACGTTTTACGGGTTCAAATGCGAGGGAATAAGCCAGGGGGGCGACTGGGTTTTCCAGGACATGAACAATGATGATCTTATCCAGGAGGTGATCGACTTCACCGTGCTTGGCTGCGGGCTGCCCAAACATATGTACAGTTTCACGACGAATTTCAGTTATGACAGGTTCTACCTGAGTATTTATTTTGTAGGGGCCGCCGGGTATAAGGTTTTCAATGCCAAACGGCTGTGGTATGAGAATACCACCAATTCGCCCTCCAATTATTTTACGAGTATCCTGGACTACCCGAACAACCAGCTTGATGACCGGCTCCGCTTTTCGGATTATTACCTGGAGAAGGGAGATTTTCTCAGGGTGGACAATATCGCGTTCGGGTACAGGATCCAGGGGAAGAGGTATATCAAGTCGGTTGACGCCTATGTGTCGGCGACAAACCTATACACCCTTACGGCTTACACGGGTCTTGACCCGGAGGTCGGGAGCGGCACGGGAGACGGATTGACCCCGGGGTGGGACCGCCGTTCCTTTTATCCGAGGACGAGGATCTTCCAGGTCGGCATGAATCTCAAATTCTAGCAGAAAGGATGGATTTCATGCAAGAAGATGGAACATAACTGATCACAAGAAAAAGACAACAAAGACATGATACGGGGAATTACATATTCGGTGTTCATTGTGCTGTTCGGCTTCCTGGCCTGCACCAAACTTGACGAGGAAGTTTTCAGCTCGGTGACCAGCATCAATTATTACAAATCTCCCTCGGAGGTCGAAGCAGCGGTAAGCCGCCCGTACTCCCACCTGAGGCAGACATTCGTATTCTTCTCCACCGATGGCGCATCTGTCTACCTGCTCCAGGAACTTTCCACCGATGAAGCTGCCTGGCCCCAGAAGGGAAGGGACGGATTTGACAACGGCAACTGGCTGAGGCTTCACAGGCATGAATGGACCGTCGAGGATGGTTCGTTCAAATACGCATGGAACCACCTCTTCAAGGGGATCGCTTTCTGCAACGTACTCCTGGATGACCTGGAGAAAGTCACGGTGATCCCGGAGGAGGAAAAAAACAACTACATGGCTGAGTTGCGGGGGATGCGGGCATTCTTTTATTATTACCTGATGGATCTTTTCGGGAGTGTGCCCATTGTGACCGAGATCGATCAGTTCAGTCCCGGATCAAGTCCCCGTATTGAGGTATATGAGTTCATTGAATCGGAACTGGAAGAGGTGTACGACCGGCTGCCCGTATTCAACCGGGACGAAGTGTACGGGCGTTTCTCAAAACAGGCGGCAGACGCACTGCTGTCAAGGATGTACATCAATGCCTCCGTTTATGCGGGGACCGCGCAGTACGATAAATGCACCAGTGTATGCGAACGGATATTGAATACAGGACTTTTCACGCTGGAATCCCACTGGCAGAGACCGTTCCTGCATGACAATTATCTTTCCACGGAGAATATTTTCGTGATCCCCAATGATGCCATCTATGGCAACGACCAGGAAAACATCTTCAAGTTTTCCACCCACTGGGCGCAGCGGGTGCCGCAGTTCCGGTGGAACAGCAATGGCGGATACAACGGGCTGGTGTCCGTGAGGGAGTTCATTGAGACCTATGATACCCTGAACGATAAAAGATGCTATTTCGATTCGCATGCCATCGTCAGGGGTAACGAAGACGATCCTGACATCCCCAGGGGACAGTTCATGTGGGGACTGCAGCTGGGGATAAACGGGGATACCGTGCGGGGCACCAATGAACTGAACGGGAAACCGCTGTCGTTCAATCTGGATGTGCCCAACATGACCGAAGGGATAGAAAACTCAGGGGCAAGGAACATCAAGTACATGGTGGAAAGGGACGCATCCGGTTTTTCCAATGACCTGGTGATCTTCAGGCTGGCGGAGATTTATTTCAATTACGCCGAAGCTGCACTGCGGATGGGTTCGGACATTCCTGCTGCTGCCCTTGAAGGCATCAACCATATCAGAAGCAGGGCGGGAGTCCCGGGATACGGTCCGGGTGACCTGACCCTGGATGAACTCTATGATGAAAAGGGCCGGGAAATGGCCTATGAAGCGATCCGCAGAACGGACATGATACGGTTTGGCACATACACCGGAGCGCGGTGGGACAAGTCTGTCAGTGATCCTTACAGGACCCTTTACCCCGTCCCGCAAACCAGCCGGAACGTTAATCCCAACCTGTCTCAGAACGAGGGTTATCCTCAATAAAGGAAATACTCAGTACAATCAATTAATTATTAACACTTTTAATTCTATTACCATGAAAACTGAACAATCAAAAAGAACAATCAAGATCATTGCCTATCTGGCAATTATCATGATGGTACCTTTCTTTGTGGCTTCCTGCGAGAAGGAAGAAGAACCCGATCCGGTTGATCTTTCGGAACTGGAAACGCTTGTCACGACAGCTGAAGACTACATTGCCACGGCCCAGGAGGGCAATGTCCCCGGCGATTACGTGCGTGGTTCTCTTGCAGACCTCGAGCAGGCAGTTGACGAAGCAAAACTGGTCGTAGACGATCCCCCCGAGTCCCAGGAGGAGATCGCCGATGCGGTGACTGTCCTTGAGGATGCGATATACGCTTTCGAGGCCATGGAGATTGAAGATGTGGCCCTGCAATTCGGACTGACCGACAGTACAATAGCTGTCGAGAACAGTGCAGGCTCGGCCGAAAGTTTCAATCTTTCCGAGTTTACCTTTGAAACATGGGTCATTTATTATGACAAACCGGGATTTTTCGGCCAGATCGTTTCAACCGAATTCTATGAGGACGGACTCAGGGGATGGAACCTGCGGGTCGGGGATAACGATGCGCTTGATTTCACCATCGCAGACGGGAACGAAAGCCGGCTGCAGCCGCTGGAAGGAGCCACGGTTCCGAGAAATACATGGACCCATGTGGCCTGCACATTTAACGGTGAATACATGCGGTCATACATCAACGGACAGATGGTCGGGGAAGTGGAAGCTTCCGACAGGGACAGCATTTTTGTTACCTCTACGCTGGAAAATGCTCAGCCGTTGACTTTCGGAAACAGTGCCGGTTTCGCGCAGCCTGAAAGAAGGCTGATCGGCAGGTTGTTTGATATCAGGATCTGGGATGTGGCCAGGAGCCAGGCTGAGATCCAGGCGGACAAGGACTACATTCTGTCCGGCGATCAGGAGAACCTGATAGCTTACTGGCCGTTTGCCAGGAATACTGCCGAGACTACCATAGCCGATGCGACCTCCAGCTTTAACCTGGAGCTGAAGAACGGGACGGTAACAAGCACAAGAGAATAATTTCAGGTGAGTGCGTGGCATCCATCACAGCAGCCTGCATGCCAGGGGAATTTAACCCGGTGACCATGCGGCTGCTGTTAATTCCATGCGGCTGCTGTTAATTCATTATACTTGCATATGGACCGGTTTTCTTTTATTAAGATTTCAGGCTTTGCCGCTGGGGGAATGACACTTCATCCAACCCTGTACCTGAAAGGCTTTCAGTCAAATTACAGATCACGGAGACCGCCTGTGGACCAGAGGAAATTCACAAGCAGGGTCATTGAAAGGACCATCGTCGAGGTGAAGGATTTCATCGGGAATCCTGAACTGGCATGGATGTTCGAAAACTGTTTTCCCAATACACTGGATACGACCGTAACCTACCGTACCATGGATGGCAGGCCGGACACGTTTGTCATCACCGGGGACATCCCTGCCATGTGGCTGAGGGACAGCACGGCCCAGGTGTGGCCATACCTGCCCTTCGTGAATGAGGACGATGGGTTGAAACTGCTCATCCAGGGGGTCATTCACAGGCAGGCGGAGCTGATCAGGATCGATCCGTATGCCAACGCATTCAATGACGGTCCCGCGGGAAGCCCGTGGGAAAGCGATCTCACGGAGATGAAACCGGAACTGCATGAAAGGAAATGGGAGATCGATTCACTGTGTTACCCGGTAAGGCTAGCATACCGTTATTACCGGCTGACCGGGGATGACACTATTTTCGATGAGAGTTGGTCCGACACCGCAGGACTGATACTGAAGACCTTCAGGGAACAGCAGCGGAAAGAGGGACCCGGGCCCTACCGTTTTCAGAGGGAGACCACAATAGCTACGGATACACTGCCGGGTAACGGTTACGGGAACCCGGCCAGGCCCAATGGACTGATCTGCTCTGCATTCAGGCCATCGGACGATGCGACTGTTTTCCCTTACCTGGTCCCGTCCAACCTCTTTGCGGTCCGGTCGCTGAGGCAGCTTTCGGAAATTGCCTCGGGAGTGTATGGCGAGATCGGTTTTGCCGAAGACTGCAGGCAACTGGCGGATGAGGTGGATCAGGCGGTAAAGCAGTATGCGGTATTCGACCATGAGAAATATGGAAAGATCCTTGCGTATGAAGTGGACGGGTACCTGAACCGGCTGTTCATGGATGATGCCAACATCCCGAGCCTTTTATCGCTTCCTTATCTCGGGTGCATCGATGCGGATGACCCCCTGTACCGGAATACGCGGAAATACATCCTGGGGGATGACAATCCCTGGTATTTTACCGGGACTGCAGCAAAGGGGATCGGCGGTCCCCACGTGGGTGCTGGCATGATCTGGCCTTTGAGCATCATCATGCAGGCCATGACATCGGACAGCGATGAGGAAATTGCCGCCTGTATCAAGACGTTGTTGCATACCCACGCCGGGACGGGTTTCATGCACGAGTCATTCCACAAAGACAATCCGGAAAACTTCACCAGGTCATGGTTCGCATGGGCCAATACCCTGTTCGGGGAACTGATCCTGGAACAATACCGGGAGAGACCGCACCTGTTAAAGGAAATATAACCATGTGTCTGCCGGGGAAAATAGGTGCTGTCCTGCTTGTTACCATGCTGGTCCAGGGTTGTTCAGGAAATCCATTTGACGTGATCGATGATGGCGATGATGAACCGGCTGACTGGACGGATCGTGCGGAACAGGCATTCAATTCCCTGACCGGCCTTTACCTGGATACAGCCTCGGGGATCTTCTTTTCCGACAATTACCGGAACACTTCCCTGAATTACTGGTGGCAGGCCCACGGGCTGGACGCGATCGTGGATGCGTCAATGAGGGTAGATGATGACCGGTACTTCGGCCTGTTAAAGGATTTTTACGATGGCATTGAACGGGCGAACAACGGGTTCACCAATGACTTTTATGACGACATGAGCTGGATGGGTATCGCATTGACGCGGTCATACCTGGTCACTGGCCATGAAGATTACCTGAATACTGCCATCCTTCTCTGGGAGGATATTATCACCGGGTGGAACGGGCAGCACGGGGGAGGGATATCCTGGAACAAGCAGATGCCGTATTATAAGAACACGCCCTCCAATGCCACCGCGGCAATCCTTTCCTTCCGGCTTTATGAGATCACCGGCGAAAATAAATACCTGTCAATGGGGGACAGTATCCTGGACTGGCTGCGTCTTACCCTGGTGGATGAAACGACGGGACTGGTGTGGGACGGGATCGGCCGGGAGGGGGGTGATCACATTGATAAGGACTGGCTTTTCACCTATAACCAGGGAACGTATATCGGAGCGTGCGTGTTGTATTATGATATCACAGGGGAGGAGGTATGGCTTGAAAGGGCGGTAAGGACAGCTGACAATGCACTGATCGATTTCATGGGGAAGGATCATGTACTGAAAGATGAAGGGGAAGGTGACGGGGGACTGTTCAAGGGAATATTGATCCGCTATATGAAACTGCTCGCTGACCGGGAATACCTTGATGCAGAAAAAGACACAGTTTATTCCAGTTTTATAAAGGAGAATGCTGAAAGTCTCTGGAAATATGGCAGATCCGACGAATTCCCGTACCTGTTCAACCACGATTGGACGGAGAGTCCTTCCGGGCCGGTAGATCTTTCGGTTCAGCTCAGCGGTGTGTTCCTCCTGGAAGCCTGCGCGGATTTATAAAGAAAATTTAAGAAAATGTGGAAGAAATTGAGCGTTCTTCTGGCACTGCTGTATGTTGCTGCCGGATGCGACCTGCAAAGAAAGGAATATATCCATGAAGTGAATCCCCTGCTGGGGACCGCTGCCATCACCGATCCTGAAGAGATCGGGTACACCCCTCCGGAGAACTGGAGGGTGTGGGCCGGACTGGTTTTCCCGGGTGCTGCACTGCCCAATGCCATGGTCCAGCTCACACCGGTGACAGAATTCGGGACCGGGGCCGGGTACCAGTATGAGGATGACAGGATCCTCGGATTTGCCCATACCATGAAAGGGCACTGGAACCTGGGGAACATCCCCGTGCTTCCTGTCAGCGGGCTTCCTGGTCCTGAAAGGACAGGATCGTTCTTTTCCCATGATCACGAGAAGGCATCACCCGGGTACTACGAGATGTTGCTGGAAGATGATTCCATCAGGGTCTGGCTGACATCCACGCTGAGATGCGGTTTCCACCGGTATACGTTCCGTCCCACTGAAAATGCGACCGTTCTCTTCGACCTGGGAAAGGCCAGCAACCGGGTGGATCATTACGGGATAAATTTTGAAAGCCGCCGCCGTTTAAAAGGATTCCAGAAGACCGAGGAAACGGAGGTCTTTTTCTATGCTGAGTTTGAGAGGGAATTCGACCATGGCTATGTGTTTAACGGGGACGGGTGGGAGTTGATCGGTGACCTGAAGGAGTTCAGTCAGAATGATGCACCTGTTGCTATACAGTTCAATTGCAGGGACCATCGCGAAGTACAGATGAGGATCGGACTGTCGTTTGTAAGCACAGCCCAGGCAAAAAGAAACCTGGAGCATGAAATAAAAACCTGGAATTTTAGCAGGATCCGGAAAGATGCGGAAAAGAAATGGGAATCCTTGCTTGCGAAGATACAGGTGGAAGGAGGATCTGAAAAGGAGCGGATGATCTTCTACACCTCCCTCTACCGCGCGTTCCTCTGGCCGGCCCTGAGAAGCGACGTTGACGGTTCATTCAGGGATATCAACGGGCAGATCGATACCACGGACCGCAATTATTATTCATTGCCTTCCCTGTGGGATACTTTCCGCAACAAACTGATCCTCCTGGCCATTCTGGACAAAGATCTCACGGGGGATATCATTCAGTCCATGGTTGATATGGGGAACAAATCGGGCCATATGCCAATGTTTTTTCACGGGGACCATGCTGCGTCCTTTATCGCCGGGGCATATAACCGGGGCGTGGATCATTTCAACTTGACCGACGCTTACCGTCTTCTGTTGAAGAACGCCACGGATACGCTGGGCCCCAGGGAATACCTGGGTGAATACCTGGACCTCGGGTACATCACCACGCAGCCACTGGCCTCTCCTCATGTGGAATCGAAAGGCAGGTCAGCCGTGGCGAAGACCCTTGAATATGCCTATAACGATTACAGCCTGGGACTGATGGCCATGGCCCTGGGGGATTCCTCCACGGCACGGTCCATGTCCGCCCGTTCCCTGAATTACAGGAATGTGTTTGACCGGAATTCCGGTTTCATGAGGGGAAGGGACAGCCACGGTGACTGGGTATCCCCCTTCAACCCGGAATATCCCTATTACGAATACATGTACCGGGAGGCCAATGCCTGGCAGCAGACATTCTTTGTACCCCATGATGTGCATGGTCTGATAGCGCTGTCCGGAGGGCCCGGCCGGTTCGAGAACAGGCTGGATTCTTTCTTTACGGTGAAGTGGAACCCGGAATATATCGCCAGGAATATCTGCTGTTTTGTCGGGCAGTACTGTCACGGGAACCAACCGGACCACCATGCTCCCTACCTCTATTATTTCATTGACAAGCCATGGAAATCACAGGCGTTGATCAACCGGATCCAGTCGATGTACGGGATCGGGGAAGATGGCCTGGCGCTTCCGGGTATGGACGATACGGGCGAAATGTCCTCGTGGTACGTGTTCACCTCCATGGGTTTTTACCCTTTTTCCCCCGCAAATCCCGAATATCTCCTGTCGGTCCCCAAATTCCCCCGGGTTGAAATTGACCTCGGGAATGGCAGGTCCCTCACGATCAACAGGCATTTTCCCGGACAGGATACGCTAGGAATGATCACGTATAATGGAATTGAAATCCAGGATTACGTGCTCAGGCACAGTAACCTGGTGAAAGGCGGGGTCATTGATTTTTATGGCACTCCCCCTGAACAATTGAGCAGCAAATGAATATTAAATTTTCTCCATCAACTTCTTTGTGATCATCTTCTTCTTGCAGGCAGATGCTCCAACACTGATTCTGGTCCCTGTAAAATAAACGTTCCAACACGAGTGATGAGTTGTCTGGACTGTTAGACATTGCTATGGCTGCGACGTCATTCATCCCGTTCATAGTTCCCAACGCCAAAATGTTCATCCCGTTTCAATTTCATTAAATTCTTTATTCCTAATCGAAGAATCTCAATGATAAAGTTCTCACTTTAATACTATTCAGTCTGCCGTGGCTTTCTCTTTTTTTATAAGGGAGCGGTACGAACAGTTTATAAAGGAAAGGTAGGTACGGTTAAGTTACTTGAATCCTTGCCATTTGACCGCAAAAATTATAACGATCAGATAACGCACCAATTCAGAAATGCCATGAAGTGGAAATTTGAGAAGAACTTTGCAGAGAAAGGGTACCAGATGCATTACAAGAAGCTGAAGCTCTATTCGGAGATGAAGAACTAGGT